>JANQLZ010000071.1 GCA_028280325.1 Bacillota bacterium | reverse complement strand
GTTTCACCGACAAACCTGCCCACAAAAATTGCATCAAATACTGTGTTTAAGCCGTATAAGACCATGGCTACTACAGCCGGCCACGAGATTTTAAGCATTACCTTCCACAAATTGTCTGTTAATATCATTTGCTTTTGAGCATCTTTACTGTTCATAAAATTATTACTCCTTATCTTTCATGCTCTCCTGGTTTTAGCCGCAGCTTTGCAGCAAAATATCTGATAATGATTATCAATGTACACAAGTTGATTATACCTTAAACAGTAAGCCTAAACTCTCCCAAATGAACAAAAAACACTTCCAAAAAGACTTTAAAAGTGTTTAAATATTTACTATGTAACAAAAAACCCTGCTACGGATTACAAAAATCACAGTATTTGGCGGGGGCCTTGCTGCCGTCAGGATGAAGCTCTTCCTGTATAAAGCCGCATTTGCTGCACTTTCTAATCTGTTTCAATATCATTTTACTTGGCAAGGCACATAACTCACAGGGCAGCCCTTGTATCCGTTGGCTGACTGCAAAAGCCGGGGCTCCACAATCTGGGCAAAATACATATAGTTTTGCCAGTAAATCTTCAGTGGCCTTCTCAATATTTTTCATTCTGGTTGGATTGGCATGTGCTCGCATATCTGTTTCTAAAAACACTTGACCAACAGATGATTGAGAGACGCACCAGTTAAAGGCCTGTTTCAGATGGTCATAGCTGCTGATATCTTTAACAATCTTCGTCGACAGCTTACTGTCTGGTCGCATAATTAAATGGTGCTCAGGGAATCGGGCTTTACCGGCAAAAGCCAGTACCTGATCGTAGTCACCAGTAAGAATCTGATTAAAGTTTGTTTCAGCCCCCTGGTATATACCGCATACTTCGATATTTTCTTTTTTGTCCTTCAGCAAAACCATCTCAATATTCCAGGGGATCGGCATTAACGGATGCGGACCAAAGCTCCCTTCGCTGGCCAAACCGATATCAGCCGGGCAGAGTTCCAGCCCTTTGGCAATTTTTAGCCGCGCTGTAGCCAGCTGTGATTCTGGCCTGGCTCTCTCTCTGGAGAAAGTTCCAAATTGATCCGTATCAAACCCGGATTCAACAACCACCTTACCCCCTGTTGTCTGCTCCAGCAACGGAGCAATAACCCGTTCCTTTTGATGTTTTGTCAGCAATACCAAGGTCTGATCCTTAAATATCGGCCTTTTCCTCATTTAATTTCACTCACTTTGTCTTAATCAGAGTTTGGGATGAAACAATGCCTAAAATACAGATAAAGATGACTAGATAAAAAACCGAATTATAACCCTGGAAGACGTCTTTTAACACCCCTGAAGCTAAAACACCGATAATTGCCCCTACCCCATAAGCAGTAAAGACAACCCCATAATTCTGACTGTAATGTAAACTTCCATAGAGAGACAGAGTCGAGGTCGGGGCTATGGCCAGCCAACCGCCCAAATTAAACCAAAAGATTGCAAAAGCCACTGTATATAAAACTAAACTGCCTTTTCCGGCTAACAGCATTATTATCGCCCCAACTATAATTGAAATATATGAAATCAGCATTGCTTTATGGGCCAGGCGATCGGTCAGCCAGCCAAAAACTGGTCGCCCGAGGCCATTAAATACGGCAAACAGGGAAATTAGTAAAGCAACCCTTCCTGGCGAGATGCCAATTAATTCCACACCAATATTGTTGGTCATGCCGATCATCATTAACCCGATCATGGTGCCAAAGACGTAGCTGATATATAAGCCGGTGAAGCTTTTCGATTTTACCATAGCTGCAGTATTGTGCTGATACGCCCTGTGGGATAACTCAGGGCTTTTGGACCCATTAACCGGGTAATTTAGAGGATAGGCCAATACAGGTATTAAAAATGCAAAAGCAATCCCTAAAATAAGAAACGCACTTCTAACCCCATATTCCGCAACCAGATATCTGGCTATCGGGGCAGTAATTAAGGGAGACAAACCAAACCCGATTAAAACAATTCCAACGATTAGTCCCTTTTGCTGGGGAAACCACTTGGCAGCCACCGAGATTGGCACACCGTAAGCGATCCCCACTCCTGACCCCATTAAAACTCCATAGGTGACGGTTAGCAAAAAAATATTAGGAGCGTATGCAGAAAGTACCCAGCCAGAAGCAACCAGAATGCCGCCCAGAGAAACAATCATTCTCGGGCTGTAGCGATCTAAATACTTGCCGGCTAAAAGCATAAAAAGAGCATAAAACGCCAGAGACACCATGTAGGGATAACCACTTTGGGTAGTTCCGACTTGAAAAAGACTTTCTACTTGCAGCCGAAAAACACTCCATGAATAGACAGTTCCCAGACACATCATGATAATAATTCCCAAAACTACATAAACTGATTTTTGATTATGTGTTAGTTTTTCCTGTGATACGGCGCTGTTCACCAGTTTTACCTGCTTTCTGGCAGCTTGTCTGCCAGATCATAGACAACACCGTCTCTGATATTATCGGTATAGCGCAGCAAGTTTTCATGAATCTCCGGATATTTGATTCCTAGAATTCTGGCTGCCAGAATCCCGGCATTTTTAGCATTATCTATAGCTACTGTCGCCACCGGGATACCGCCGGGCATCTGTACTATTGATAGTAAGGAGTCCAAACCGGACAAGGCCTTTAGCTTAACAGGCACCCCTATTACTGGCAGTGTTGTCAGCGAAGCAATCATTCCCGGCAAATGGGCTGCCCCGCCAGCTCCGGCAATAATAACTTCAATCCCCCTGGACCGAGCCTGTTCTGCGTACTGATACATTCTGCCAGGTGTACGATGAGCTGATACTACCTTAATTTCATATGGAATCTGCAGCTCTGCTATAATATGAGCAGCCTTTTTCATCACATTTAAATCAGATTCGCTGCCCATCACAATTCCTACCAGCGGTTTTGCTGAATTATTACCCTTCTTCTTATCCATAATTCTTCCCCCTTTGTCATTAAACTTATATTACATGACCTAATCTTTACAAGTATTCTCCGATGAACTTGGTTTTTATGCTCTCCAAAGCTTTTTTAGCCTTGGCACTTGCAGCTTTTCCGGAACTGCCCAATGCGGTGATATGTCCGATCTTTCTCAAATAATGTGACTCTGATTTACCATACAGGTGTAAATGGCAGTCCTTAATGTTTAAAACAGATTCAATTCCATTTATAGAATAGACACCGCTGACCTGATCGTAACCTAATATATTGTACATAGCTGCCGGGGACCTTAATTCTGTTGAACCCATTGGCATTCCCGTTATTATCCTGATCAGCTGCTCAAACTGCGAGGTAATACATCCTTCAATTGTATAGTGACCCGAGTTATGGGGTCGGGGAGCTATCTCATTAACTAAGATATTAGAATTTTTGTCCAAAAACATTTCTATACAAAAAACACCGTAATCATCAAGCACATCGGCAACCTTTTTTGCTAACAGCTTTACCTTGCTGGCTACAGCTGTCGTTACTTGGGCCGGGATAATCGACTTTATTAAAATACTGTCCTGGTGGAAGTTCTCCACGATCGGATAATAGCTTACCCCTTCGTCGTTTTTGGCAATAATTATGGAGATCTCTTTCTCATAATCAATATACTCCTCAGCCATCATTTGATGATTTCTAAACTTATCATAGGCCTGATCCAGCAGCTCTGGACTTTTGATAATAATATTGCCTTTTCCGTCGTACCCTCCGGAACAGGTTTTTAACACAATCCGCTGATTTGATTTCTTAAAAGCTTCTTTCAGTTCTATTAAGCTGCTAACTCGGTAAAACCTGGGGACTGCAATATCAGCAGCCTGTAAGATACTCTTTTGATGAAACTTATTATTAATGCTTTTTAATGTCTTGGCAGAAGGGTATATTGCATAGCCGTCCTGCTCTAACTCTGAAAGGAGATTGGCATCTATATGTTCAAACTCATAGGTCAATACATCTGTTTCCGATCCCAGCTCTCTAAGTGCCTTAATATCTGTATAAGGGGCAATAATCTGTTGGTCAGCTACCTGTCCTGCCGGAGAGTTTGGCTTTGGGTCTAAAACTATAACATTATATCCCATTCTTTTAGCTGTAAAGGTCATCATCCGTCCCAGTTGCCCTCCACCAATAATGCCAATATACCCGGGGGGATTAATTCTTGGTATTTTTTTCAAACTCACTTAATCTCCTCTCTCACTAATAACATGATTTGCTATAGCAAATCGTTACCTTATAAACATTCAATAGTGCGATTTGCAAACAAATCGTTACCTTATAGACATTCAACAACATGATTTGCTATGGCAAATCGTTACCTCGTAAACATACAATAACTAAGAAACCAATAGCAAAGGTCTGTATCTTACGAGACTTATACTATTGGCTTACAATTTGACTGGTCTATGACCTTTCAATATGTCTTCCTGCATATTTATATGTTTCTCAATATCCCGGTCTACTACAATAGCTATAATCTTTTCTCCTGTTTTGGTACTTACATCAGAATAAGTACTGACAATATTGACATCCAGTACTGATTTAACAGTCTCCTCCAGCCTGTCTCTTGAGCCCTCAAATAAAGCAGTCCTCAATCTTTTAACCAGGTCGATCCCTTCCTTGGTCTGGGCCAGATTCTTTTCTGAAGTACTGAGAAATCCTTTCAGCCTGATGATTATTAAATCGTTAAAGATAATAGTTCGTATTTTTTCGGGTCCTCTTCCCATATGTTCAATTTCAAACTTGCTAATTGCTTCACTCAACCGTGCTTCAACTTGCCCTTTTGTCAATTAAACCACCTTCGTCACTATTTGCAATCCAGCAAAACACAAATAAAAAAACAATATTATAACGGCAAAAATCAACAGTGATCAACTCTGCCATTACCTTCAACATAGTATCAAAATAGTATTTGGTTGTCAATCATAATGAACTGTTTATAGACAAAGGTTTTGCTGTGTTTAGTTTAAATTTATTACATATATTTAAACCCTGAGCCCAATTGCTAAAACAGCGGAAACTTTAGTTTCATATCGGCCAGCGTAAAATTTAGAATATCTTCTTCGGCAAAAGAGTTGTTCCCAAAGAAAAAGGCAGGATTTCCTTCTAATCTATTTAAAACAAACAGAATAAAGAAATTAAGGGAAGAAATATTGACGGTATATGTATACAGAGGCAAGATAGCATTGCCATTGGAAATCACTAAAGACAGGGTCGGGATAAAGTCAAAATCCAGTTCAGGGGGATTTTGGATCGCTTTATGGACAAACAGATTGGCTGTTTTGTCGGAGTGAATCTCACAACTTTTATCGTATTCGATAACCTCACGCTGAATTTGATCAATAAACAGACCGACAATAAAGGTTGCTAAGCCAATCTGCAGATTAGTATAAGTAGCTATACCGGGTAGAGAGCCTGGACTGCCCGCTTGAGAAGTGTTTTTGGGAGAGGCGCTGATAAAATAGAAAAGCCTGTTCTCGTTTTTAAAGATAAGCTTGCCATCTTTTATAATTGGATTGGCATTATCTAAAAAAGCGCTGCACGGTGGAACTTTACCCCCTTCGTATTGATTGCAATCAGGTTTTACCAAAACGGTTCACCTCAATTAAAAGTGTCATCTCAATACAATATGCTATTAAAAAAAGCGGCGTTACTTAACATCTTAGTACTCCGGTTTACCTAACTCCGCCAACTTCTCTTAACTTGATCTGGAAATTACAGCTGATCTGGGCCTCAGGATAGATATCCGGCCAACTGATGTTCTTATAATATGAATAATTTTGCACTCTGACTTTTTCCCCAAAACCGAATATATCCGATTCAAACTCCTTTTGAGTTTTTTCAAATAAACTGTCACATGAATTCTTCAAATATTGAGCAACAACTCGTTCAATTTCAGCCTTCAAGATTTCATCATCAGGTTCGATACTATCTCTTGTACGTATCGATTTGAGGTCAACAGTTAGCTTGAAGTCGACGTTTATAACCGGTTTATTTTGCTGCACTTCAGTCGATATTTTGGATGTCTTTCTTCGAAGTACTACACTTAGATTTTTAAAAATGCTACCCTGAAGTTCATTACGAGGAATATTAATCAGTAATTCGTCAATATGGGGTCGGCGGATCATGATATAAGGGATACCCTCCTCCAGGCTGATACTGCCTACCATAACATCACCCTTAAATACTGCAAAACTGTAGACCTCAATATTTTCTTTTTTTTCATCTAATCTTATAAACGGTAGTACCAGTTCCTGACCTTCTATAGACCTGCTAATCATGACCCTGTAGAACTGAGTTTGGGCGATCTGCTGAGCTCTATTCATGGAGATAAGGGTATCGAGGATCAATTTACCGCTTATCGCTTCGTGGGGAGGGTTAAATTCTTCCAGGTCCTGAAATGTACCGTCAAAAACTACTATCAGGGCCTGAGTTTCAAAGTCGTTAATATGGTCCAGCTCTTGTAGTAAATCATCAATTCCGCTGTGAGCCAAATTTTTACCAATCATCACTGATCTGATACTGCCAACCTGATATATCTTACTGCTTCTCTGCTGCAGATTATTAAGGGCGTCTACCAATGTTTCGGCCTGCGTGGATTTTTTATAATCAGACTCTTTCTTGTCTTTTTCAAACGTAGGTCTAATAATTCCAACTTCTAACTCATTGGCTGCTGTTTCTTCAACCATAACTCCTCCTATCAGTCCCAGTTCATCTACTGGACGGCTATCCCAGCAGCCGGTCAAAGTTAAGGATAAGGCCATTAAAACTAAAACCAATGTCAGGCGCTTCATTCAGTTTCTCTCCTTTTAAACAGCATTGAGATTGTTAACAGAACTAAAGGAATAATCAGATTGACCAGCAAACCAAAGATCTCCATTATTTTGCTAAATGCTATAATTTGATAATAGTTTTGAGAGAATCTGGTTATTATTATCAGGATAATAAACAGAACCCCGGTAACTATATATTTTTTACCGGCTTGTTCAATCCGGAAGCTTTGATTTATTCCGGCTTTGGCTAGATAGAATCCGATAAATATTGCGACCAGACTTAATCCCGGCCCCAGCCACATAACAATAATATCCAGCCGTTCAAAAATCGGGGTGGAAATGGTACTGAGATATTTTAATGGTGGCCAGAAAAACATGCTTGCTCTTTTAGGGCCGAAAAAGCCGACAACAACCACAAAAAAAAATGTTATAACCAGTGTAGAGAAACCGACGCCCGCTAAACAGCTCTTTAAAGCTGTTTTCTTATTTTTTATCAGCGGAAAGAAAAAGAGTAAAGCATAAAGGCCTATAAATGTATTTTGTGCGGGAAGAACAGCAGCCAAAATTTGCTTAAGCCCGCTTACTCCAACAGGTCGGAAAAAATCCACATTAAGCCGCATATTTAACACTGACAAAGTAAATGACACTACGACCAAGATTACCAGAGCCAACTCTGCAATTCTGCCGATGACCACAAATTTTTTTGTGCTGATATAAACAGCAGGTAATAGATAAAAGATTATAAATAGGATTTGGGGCGTTTCTCTAAGGCCAAAATTGTAGATTGTTGTCACGGTCGTTCTGATACAGAAAGCAACTAAAGCCAAACTGTAAACGACATAAATCATATTAACAGCTCTGCCAAGTGCTTTTCCCAACAGCTTTTCAGTAAAACCAAAAAGCGAGTCATTTGCAAATCTTTTAGTTAAAGATATAATTACCAAAACTGCCAAAGCTGCTATGGCTCCGGCCAGCAAGATTGAAATCCAGTTATCAGCGCTGGCAGTTTCAGTTAAGCGCCCTACTACCAATTCGGATATCGCCGTAAAACCCGGAATAACTATCAGAACAAAGACTTGATAGGAAGTTAGGGTATTATTTTTTTCCATTTGCTTGCCTTTCTTCAGGTAAATTCATGAGTCTATCCCTATTGTTTAATTCTATCGGCCGCTTTACAACTCTCCGGTGCGAGGCTCTATAGAAAAGATCCTGGAAGTCTCTAAATTTAAACGGCGCAAATCCTGTCATATACGGGACTCCAAACGACTCCAGCGAGCACATATGAACTATTATTGTCATCCAGACAATCAGTATCCCGTATCCTCAGAAGATTCCGGCAAAGATTATTAAGACAAATTTAATTATCCTTGCCGCCATCATAAAATCGTAATTGGGTATTGAAAAGGAAGAAACTACGCCGATAGCAACGGTTATGACCAGCACCGGAGAAGCTAAATTGGCCTGTACCGCGGCCTGGCCCACCAGGACCGCTCCTAAAATGCCAATCATCGGTCCCATAGTGCCCGCCATTCTACTGCTTGACTCACTTAAAATCTGAGCAAATATCTCCAGCAGCAGCGCTTCAAACAGAGGAGGAAAGGGGATCGGAGCTATCGATTCAGCAAACGGCACTAAGAGCTTAAAGGGAATAACTTCATAATGAAAAATAGATATCGCTACATATAACGGGGCTGCCGTACTGGCCAAAATAAACGAGCCATATCGAAACAGGCGTAGAAAAGTAGCAAAAATGGGTTTAACATAATAATCCTCAGGCGTCTGGAAGAAGGCATTGATAGTAATGGGGAGTATTGCCAGGGTATTAGAGCCATCAACCTGCAGTGCAATACGTCCTTCCAACAGATTACCGACTACTCTGTCCACCCGTTCCGTCTTCAGCATTAATGGAAACAGGCTGATCTGTTTGGGTTCCAACAGCTCTTCAATGTAGGTTACACTCAAAACCCCATCGATACTGATTTGCTGTATCTTGCCAATAATGTCTTTTACTACATCAGGGTCTGCCAGTCCGTCAATATACATTAATGAAACCTCAGTTTTAGAATATTCGCCTATATTCAGGGTGCGGATTTTCAGCTTATGGGACTCTATATAGCTTCTGACCAGTCTGATATTCAGGTTCAGATCATTGGTAAACGATGTTCTGGGCCCAATTAAACTGGTCTCAGCCATCGAATCGGTAATCTGATACGCGATCTCTTTACGGGTAGGAATAGCAAAGCACTCACTTGAACTCTTCGACAAAATCAGAGTATCACCAGCGAACAAGGAGTTCAAAACCTGGCTAAAGGAGCTGATATTCTTGTATTGAGCCGATAATGCTCCTTTTTCTGCCAAATCAATCATTTCTCTGCTTAAATCATATTCTTTTTTCTTTAAGCTGATATTGAGCAAGGGGTTTAGAATTCTCTCAGTTATTTCTTTATCATCTGTTATTGAATCTATGTAAACCAAAGAGCTATCATTTTTCAGGCCCGAACCTAATGAGAACTCAATGTATTTTATATCATCACAGTCATTCAGCACCTCTTTAATAACCATGATGCGTGTGTCATAATCAGCGCGGGCAAAGTCTACCTTTTGATCGATTTCATCAGAGTTATCAATGCCCTTGAGCCGATCCAGATTTAATTCCCGGTGCTTGGTCAATGCTCCTACCAAACTTCTTCTGTGCTTTTGAGTCATTTTTTTCACCTGGCTGTAAATGATTATTTTATATGTTATTGTGTGTTTTAAAAGCATCTAGTATTCAGACAGCAAAATAATTTTGTGTGAAATGTCATTATTTAACCAATTGCCAAGACCATTCACTACCATACTCAGCAATGCCGCTACTTATTGTCTAAAATTGGATAATCGTGAACCACAGGGTAAGATCAGTTCCAGTTTTGTAAAGGTAAGAAAAAACAACACAATCTAAAACAAGTTGTGCTGTTATTCTAATGAATCTAAATTTATAAACGGGCCGGCCCTGATATGCTGTAGTTGAATCTAACTTACGATTATTCTTTTTTTACTGCTCCCCAGCAGCACACTGGCCGGGCTTCTGCTGGTCTCTAAAGAAAACTGATATATTTTATTGTTGAGATATTCCTTATCTAATTCCATTAAACTGTCCATGTTCAGTTTTTCAATCACGTAAATCCCAAATTCCCAGACCTGCTTTTTAATCTCCTCGCTATTATCTTTGGCAATAGTAGTCAAAGCTTCAATGATGGCACTGTTGACAAATAAATCTGCGGCTCCATATAAGCATATCTGATAAAAGCTCTGATACAGCAGCTTGACAAAAGGCGTATTCTCAACAATCAAAATTGCTCTTCCAGCATCGTTTAGATAGAATTTTCTATCTAATCTCTCACCAATTCTACTCAACAAAAATCCTAGGTTCTTAATACAGTAGATTGCTGTGCTGGGATCATTAACCCCGGGTGAAAGTGCCCTAACCCCGATTTCTACCAGCTTTTTCAACCCCAATTCTACATCATCATATTTATTGGTCTCATCCCCAATTAGGACTGACCTTAACAGATACTCTGTTTTTTCCGTTAGATTATCTATAAAATCTTGCCCGGCATTGTAAATACGCATTAAAACTGTGCTTTCAAGAACATGCTGACCTATTTTTTTTTCACATTTTATAATAATGTTATTTTCAACTGCAAACTCAAATAACCGTTGCTCATAATACAATTGGATAAAACCCGATGTTTGGCTCTCAATCTCAATAGGCTCTGAAGCCAGGGTTTTTTCAAATCCTTCTGGTTGAATACTGGTGATTCCATTATCTGCTTCGTCAATTTGAAATTTGCGCTCGATCAATGCCAGATTTTCATCTACCAAAACCTGAATAAACAGATTGACTTGAATCGACTTTGATACATCATTGATAAAATATATGAACACAAAGATACAAAAAACCGCAGCCACTACCCCAATAGCCGGGGATATCACTAAAGCACCTGCCTGAGAGCTCTTCATGAAAAAAAGAGATACTAAGGCAAAAATAAACAAACCGCTAAAGTAGCCCAGAGTTTGAAGGGTTGATTTCTTTTCTAAAAAGTCCTGCATGGCTCTTGGGGACAGCTGAGATCCATACAATGTCAATACTACCAGCATGGTAGAGAAGGTAATCGTGATCATGGTTACCAGCGCTCCAATGATAGTAGAAAAAATTGTTCGGCCCAGTTCTATGCCTGTAACAAAGAAAATTGGAAAGTCAATGGGGCTCTGCTGAATAAATATATAGTCTACGTACGACATTGCCAGGGAAAATAGTAAGGCCCATAAACTATATAAAACAGGTGTATAGTATATTTTCTTTTTGAAGTTGAAGACATTGAAAAACCGTTTAAACATGTTTCTTTCCTTTCATTACAGTAAATCTCTTGGAGTATTCATTAGCTTAAAGATATTACTATAATAGCATATGTCCGGTTTTAATCTAAACCGATTTGATCATTATTTAGGATAAATTACCCCTCGAAAAAAACAAATAACCTAAGAAAAATCCAAATACTCAATTTTCTTAGGTTAATCTCTGTCCAGTTAGCAGTTTAATACCTGTCAATGCTTTTCATGTCTGAATCAACATTGCTGCTAATATTAGTGCCAAAAAGAACTTTCTCCAGGAGTAGGAACTGGATGACCTTCACTAGGAACTATATTATGCGCTGCTGTATACTCTACTCCATTATAGGTAACGGGATCTCCGCCTTGATATTTATTAAAATTGCGCCATTCCGTTGTCAGTTCCTGCCAGGGGGCTCCTACTATGCCGGGGGTAGGAGTAGGACCTGTCCAGGGACCGGTATCATGCCACGCCTCAAATTGAGCACCATTGTAGGCAACGATATCTTTGCCTTTATACTTGTTAAAATTGCGCCACTCTGTTGTTAATTCCTGCCACGGAGCGCCTACAGTACCGGGAGTCGGAATAGGTTTACTGTAATCGGGAGACATATTATGCCAAGCTTCAAATTCTGCCCCGTTATAGGTAACGATATCCCCTCCTAAATATCTATTGAAATTACGCCATTCGGTGGTCAGCTCCTGCCAGGGGGCTCCTAACGTACCAGGCACAACGCCTTTACCAACCCAATGCCGGGCTATAAAAACTGCACTGTTATAGGTAACCTTATAATCTTCCTGGTAACTGGGTGCCGTACTGTCCCACTCAGGATAAGGGCTGGGGGGATCATCCGGAGGATCTTCTGACTCTCCGTAACTGTACGCTATATACCATTTATCTCCGTCAAGCTTCCATCTCACATCGGTAACAATCTGAAAATTGACATTCTCTATGTAATCAGCCAAATTCGTTAAAGAATCTGGAAAGTTCTCTGCCGTTTGCTCTACATCCGGATCAAAGGAGTGTTCTTTATTGATAAAAAAATATTGCTCCTCTGCCTTTTCAATATTAGCTATAGTAATCAGATCAGATTTATATCTGGAATTCCTAACAAGTGCAAATACTTTAGGTACGGCAATAGCCGACAATATGGCCATTACTGTTAAGACAGCCAATAATTCAAAAATAGTGAATCCCTGTTTGTATTTCCTCACTTTCATTGTGCTTCCCCCGTAAGATCAAATCTTCTATCTGTTTTCTCGTTAAATTTTACCATAAATCGGCTATAAGGTAAATTAGCAAAGCAATATTTTTATTATTAAAATGATATATTTTAAGAACTCTTTATATTC
>JANQLZ010000149.1 GCA_028280325.1 Bacillota bacterium | reverse complement strand
CACAGAATTATGCCCAGGTCAAGGAATAGAGAAAATCTGCTATAAAGATAATACGAGGGTATATCTTTTAGCAGATTTTATCGTAAGACTAAGTGTTTTGGTACAAAAGCACTTACCTAATAAAAACAAATTAAATTCGATGTAGATGGGCATGATTATGGAAGTTCAGTAAGTCCAAAGCCTTGAACCTAACCGCCTACAAGTACCATAAACCCAGGCTCACAGAATTGAACCTAGGCCAAGGAATAGCTAAAAAATTTACAAACATAATACAAGCCAGTATATGTTTGCTAAATTTTTTTGCGTAAGACGAAGGAATAGGTTTAATTATGGGAGCTCCATAACTACGAAGCCTCGAACCCTACTTAAACAAATGCTGAACCGCCACCTCAATATCCGGTTCGTCCATATGAATATCCTGGATTTCACCTAAAACACCCAGCCTGTTAATGATACTGTTGGCTTTTACTTTGCTGCGGTCAAACTCTGCTATGATTCTTTTAGGGTTGATTTGGTTAATGCTGATATCACTGCTGAACAAATCAGTAGCATCTACTTCTTCCAAGAAGTCAACCGTCAAGCTGCTCAAAAGCCCAATGCCCTGCCACAAATCTTGCATACTGCCATCTAACAACAGCTTACCATGATTGATAACCATAACCCGTTTACAGAGCTGCTCGATATCCTTAAGATCATGGGTAGTTAATAATATAGTTATTCCTTCCTGATTTATCTCTTTTAAAAAGCCTCTGATCGAATTCTTGGCAACTACATCGAGCCCTATGGTCGGTTCATCCAGCATTAGAATCTGGGGTCGATGAAGCAGAGCTGCACAGATTTCACCCCGCATGCGCTGTCCTAAAGACAGTTTCCTGACCGGTACATCCATAAACTCACCAATCCCCAACACCTGATCAAAGCGTTTCATCATTTTTTGGGCGCTGCTACTGCTCACTCCATACATGGCAGCCAGCAGTTCAAACGATTCTTCCAGCGGCAGATCCCACCACAATTGCGATCGTTGGCCAAATACTACGCCCAGTTCTCGTACAACCTGTTGACGTTGCTGCTGGGGGTTAAGGCCCAAAACACTGACCTGGCCGTCGGACGGGTGTAGTATTCCGGTCAGCATTTTAATCGTCGTCGATTTACCGGCGCCATTTGGACCGATGTAGCCGACAAATTCACCTTCATTTATTGTAAAGCTAATCCTATTCACCGCTAAAACCGAGCGTTTCCTGCCATTGAACAGGGTTCTGATTGCCCCAAAGGGACCTGAAATCTTTTCAGAAACATAAAACTCCTTTTTTAGGTCTTCAACCTTAATCATTTACAACCCTCCTAATCTTAAGACTTAGCTACATGGCCGCTGTTATACATTTACATGTACATACAGTTAACTCGCCTTAGCTGCCCGAACTGTAATAGTTTTTTTGCCCTAAATGCCACAGCTTTAAAGCCAGAACAAAGGCGGTAATGGCAACCACTGGAGCCAGGATCAAAATAATCGGATTGTCACTATAACCAAACAAATACTCCAGCTGAAAATATCCAGTGAAAGCAACCGGCCAAATGGTTAAGAATGCCCTTATGGCCCAAGGCATAATCGTCAGCGGATAAGAGGCGGCATTGCTGGGTCCATAGAACAAAAAAACCAGTAAATCACCTACTCTGCCCATCCAGAAAGCGCAGGAGGCAATGATAATCTCAAGCGCAAAAAAGACTAAAATACTGGTCATCAACAATACTGGCATATACAGGGACACCAGCCAGCTAACCTGTAATTTGTATAAGGAAATGATTAACACTATTAAACCCTGAAGGGCACCACTAAGTCTGAAAAGCTGCACATTTCTACTCATTAATATCAATAAGGTTGGCCAGGGGCGCAGTAGCAGGGTATCAAAGGTTCCTCTGATAATGTACTCTTCAAAGTTATGAATTTCAGCACAAAAGCACCTCACAGTTGAGACTCCGATATTGACACTGGCCCATAAAGCCCCGATATGGAAAATGCTCCATCCTCCAATGGTTTTGAAGTGATACAGAATGACAACTATCGGCAAAATATCGCTAATTAAGATTGCCGCATAAAACATAAAATTCACTGTAAAGCTGAATTTATACTGCATCATAGACCGGATACTGGCGCTAACCATTTTTTTGTAAAACCGTAAGCCCTGTATCATCCGCCCTGCACCTCCAGCTTGCGCCGCCCCATATGGGTTGCCACTAAGCAGATTATAGTCATTGCTATTGTCCAAAACAACAGCAATAAAAAGGTGGAGCGATCATGAAAGCCCAATAAAACATTGCAGGCTGGATTCATTAGACACGCCCAGGGGGATAAGGATAAAACTCTGCCAACTATACCTGGAACCAAATCAACCGGAATCATCACCCCGGCAGCAATATTGATCAGTGAAAAAAACAGCGTATGGGACCAGCGCACGTCGGTTGTCCATAAAGCACAGATGCCGACAATGTAGCATAAGCACAAAGAGATGTACATGCTCACCAGGGTAACCGGAATTAGTAATAAGGCTTGTTGCAAACTTGGTATTTTATAGCCAATAGTCAGTGAATACAGAATTAATATCGGTACACTCCTGTAAACGAGATTGTAAAACTGGCGGCCGGTTTCCCGGGCAATAATATAAGTAAAATAGTTGACAGGACGCAAAAATTCCAAGCTGATATTCCCGGAACGAACTGAATCCTGGATTCGCAGACCGGTTCGGGGGAAAATAAAGTTAAATAGAATTTGAGCAAAGGCCACCCATAATACCAGATCTGTAACAGTGTACTTGCCTAAGCCTCCCCGCTGCATGGCAGCAGCACGCCAGACAAAGATCATAATATAGCCAAACAAAGCACTGCCCATGGCATTAATCAACTGTGTGTAACGATACTGTAAATTGATGCGGTACATTTTTTGGGCCATTAAATAATGCAAACGCAAAATAACCCCTCCTTTTATTACTGAGAGAGATATTAAGAATTAAATAAGTGAATTATGAATCTTATGGTGCTTGATAGAAAAGACAGTTAAGGAACAATACCTTGTGACGGTTAATTGATAAGATAAAAAAGCCGCGGACGTTTATTATAACCCACAGCTATTTCAGATGCAATAGTTTATTTTACATAATTCGGTTCTTGTCCCTGATTTGTTTAGTCAATAATCGGAAACCGGTAATGGCCGGCAATAGAGTCTTTATTCTTAATTAAAAAACGCTCTTCACGAGCCCA
>JANQLZ010000133.1 GCA_028280325.1 Bacillota bacterium | reverse complement strand
CCTGATTAGGTACATGACCAACTGAAACAACACGGAGCCGTAGAAGCCAACCTTAGACAAAGCCTCCGGCAAAAACATACTTAGCAGCAGGCCAGTCATAAGTTTTTTTTATATATTGTATCCTATAATTCAATGTGATATATTAAGTTGAATTCTTTGAAAGCCGAGGTATTGACTATTGAAACTAAAAAAACTTATGATTTTAATGTGTGTTTCTTTAATGATTTTTTCTTTAGCAGCTTGTTCGCCCAAGGCCAACCCAGCTGATACAGATGGTGAGTTAGAGGAAAAGATCGTTGTATACTCCACTCATGGAGAGAGTATGATTGAGCTTGTCGCTGATAAATTCACAGCTGAAACAGGAGTAAAAGTTGAATTCATTAACCTGAAAGCTGTATTAGCTGAACGAGTGCGGGCTGAAAAAGACAATCCTCAAGCAGATATCATGTATGGAGGGGCATCTTCTATATTTATGGAATTAAAAGATGAAGACCTGTTTTCTGCTTACGAGCCAGAGTGGGGTACAGAAATCAATCCTTTGTTTAAAGACGCTGATAACTACTGGTTTGGAACTATTCAGACCCCAGTGATGCTGTTTTACAATAGTGAAATTCTCGACCCTGAAAATGTTCCCGCAGATTGGTTTGATTTAACTAAGAGCGAGTATGAAAACCAGCTGGTGTTTAGAAACTCCTTGTCTTCATCAGCAAGAGCTACTTATTCCAGTTTGCTTCAAGTATTTGAAAAGCAAAATAAACTTGAAGATGGCTGGCAGTTTATGAAGGATGTAGACGCTAATACCAAAAATTATTACAGCAGTGGTTCGCTGATGTTCCAGGCTATTGGTAGAAAAGAAGCGGCGATAAGTTTTGCCACTCTTAACTCCATTATTGACAATAAGCTGAAAAATAACTTACCTCTCGAAGTTATTGATGCCACCAGTGGCTCTCCGGTTATTACGGATGGCATTGCTCTGATTAATAATGCCAAACACCCTAATGCAGCTAAAGCGTTTATCGATTTTGCAGGCAGTGCTGAGATTCAAGGCTTACTGGCCAGTGAATTCAATCGTTTACCAACTCACCCCCAGGCCTTGGATACCTCTCCTGCTTGGATGAAAGAAATTAATTTTAAGATCATGGAAGTTGATTGGCAAGGACTGGCCAAAAACCAATCTGAATGGATGCAAAAGTGGGAGACAGAGATTAAAAGTTCAGAAAAAGATCCTAAGTAAAGTTTATCAGGGAGAGAGAAGCATAATTTTGTAGTTGCTTCCCTCTCTGTTAATGCTACTTATTAACGAGCAGGTGAAACCGATGAGTCTACTGGAGCTAAGAAATATAAGTAAAAACTATGCTAATCATCCAGCCTGTAATGATATTTCCCTTGCTATCGATGAAGGTGAGTTTTTTACATTACTGGGTCCGTCTGGCTGTGGAAAAACCACTCTTTTAAGGTTAATCTCCGGTTTGGTTAAACCAGATAATGGCCAAATTTTTTTGGCCAAAAGAAATATTACAGAGCTGGCCGTTGAAAAAAGGAATATTGGGATGGTCTTTCAAAATTATGCGCTGTTTCCTCATTTCAATGTGTTTGAAAATGTGGCCTATGGGTTAAAGCTGAAAAAAGTATCTAAAAAAACGATAAAAGCAAAAGTAGCTGAGTATCTGGACTTAGTTAAACTCACTGGTTATGATAATCGAAAAATCTCAGAGTTATCTGGTGGTGAGCAGCAAAGAGTTGCCCTGGCTCGCACCCTAATAACCGAGCCTTCATTGCTATTACTTGATGAACCATTTTCTAATCTCGATGCCAAGCTGCGAGATAAAATGCGAGTAGAGTTGAAAAGTATTCAAAGAAGAATTAATATTACCACCGTATTCGTTACCCACGACCAAAGTGAAGCTTTTACCCTTTCTGATAGAATTGCTGTTTTAAATGAAGGGCAATGTATTCAGGTAGGCAGCCCTTCCAAAATATACGCTGACCCGGCTAACAGCTTTGTGGCCGCCTTCGTGGGTGAGACAAATTTATTTACAGTGCAGGATTTTCCTTTTAATTATAAAATAGCTCCCTTAAGTAAATTTGTATCAGTCAGACCACAACATATTAGTATTCAGCCACTACCCAGCGGCAAAGCAGGCGATCATCCCGGAATTATTGTAGATTTTAAAACAAACGGAGCATTACTCGAATACCAGATTAAACTAAAGAATCAATTGCTAAAGGTAGTAGTATTAAATATTTTGGAAAATGATCAGAGACTAGCAATTGGTGACTCTGTAAATGTAGTGATTAACCCTGTTAATATACAGGCTTTTGTCAGTTAAAGAAGGTATTATCTTGATAAGAAAGTTATTAAACAGTAAAAAATCAGCATATTACCTGGGTATCAGCCTGTTACTTTGGGTTTTGATTGGCTTCATACTCTACCCAGCTCTAAAAACTTTTTATATGAGCTTTAACAGCAGTGCAGGTCTATCACTAGTTAATTACTTTGAGATATTTACTTCAAGAGTTAGTATGATGGCCCTGAGAAATACTGTGATGCTCGGCGTACTGACCGTATTGGTTTGTGGCACCCTGGGTACAGTATTAGCCTTCTTAGTTAATTACTTTGAATTAAAATATAAAAAAATTATCGACAAGCTATTGCTGCTCCCTTTAGTTTTACCGGGCTTAATCATTGTCTTTTCGTTTGTTCAACTCTATGGAGAGAGCGGCTTAGTTACAAAAACATTAGAAGCAATATTCAGTTTGAATGAAGCTCCTTACAGCTTTTCGGGTTTAAGAGGTATTTTATTTGTACACGCTTATACCCAATACGTTTACTTCTACTTAAATGTTTCAGTTGGCATTAAGCAGTTAGACCAATCTACCATTGATGCCAGCAGAAACCTGGGTGCTTCCAAGCTTAAGGTCTTCACCAGCATTATTCTACCGACGATAACTCCAGCTCTGATTGCCTCAAGCATTATAACATTTATGACAGGTATTGGTTCCTTTTCAGCTCCCAGTATCATAGGGGGCAGTTACAAGGTATTAACAACCCAAATATTGCTGTCAAAGGCCAATAATTTTATGTCGATAGCTGCTACGCAGGTTGTAATATTAATTCTAGTTTCCGTTACTTACTTAGTATTGGCCAGGGGCTATGAGCGCCGCAAGAGGTTTACTCCCTCTGTCAGAGCCACGCCCATAAGGCCGGTGAGAATTAAAAGCAATGGGCTCAATATTTTGGTGCATATTTTGCTGGTGCTCCTCTTAACGTTAATCATATTACCGATTATAACCATAATTGTTTTATCCTTTGTCAAGCCAGGCACCTGGATGATTGATATTTATCCCAGAGAGTTTTCGTTTGAGAACTATGCCCAAATATTTTATAAGACCAGGGCCCTGAAGCCGTTCCTGAATAGCATAACAATGTCTACTATCACGGCATTTTTTTGCCTGGCCATTGCTATTCCTGCTTCGTATATTATTGTCAAAACAAAATCTAAGGTGAGAGCTTTGCTTGAGTTTTTAACCATGTTACCTTTAGCCATGCCTTCAAGTGCGATAGCAATTAATATGATAAATGCCTTTAATAAACCCAATTTATTTGCACTCAATACCGTATTAGTGGGGCTATATATCTTGCTGCCCCTGGCTTACTTTGTCAGTGCTCTACCCTTAATGGTGCGAGCCTCTATAGTTTCTTTGCAGAGTTTAAATGACACCTATCTTGAGGCCTCAAAAATCCTTGGGGCACGAAGACTACAAACCTTTTTTACAGTGGTAATACCGACAATCGCACCCGGAATTACTGCCGGATTATTGCTAATATTTATCAGAAGTATTGGCGAATATACGATCTCGGTATTTATGTATAATGCCTCTAATCAACCTATTTCCATTGCGATGGCAAATAGTATTTTTGAGTATGATATCGGCTTAGCCATGGCCTATGGCAGCTTAATTGTAATAATAGCAGTAGTAATCAGCACGATCATACGCAGATTATCAAGTGATAAATAGATATTGGTGGTGAGATTAGATAATGAAACTTGATTGCCAAACAAATACCTACAAAGCTAAAAATGAGGACAGCTATGGACATACCAAGGGTTCATTTTGGGTCTGTGATGGCGCATCTTCACTGAGTAAAAAAAATGTTATGCCTGACGATAATGACGTTGCCTATATTGTTAGCTGGTGGAATAGTTATTTAGCTGATCATCTAGATAATCTTGATAAAACAATTCAACAAATATTAGTAACTGGGGTGAGAGCCTTAAATGATGAGCTGGCCCAATTTGCCGACGTGACAGCCCTTTCAAAACTTGATAGGACATCATTAGGAATTGCCATTGCCAGAATAAATAAGGATAAGCTCGAATGTTTTGTATTGGGTGATGTTGAAGTTAACCTGCTGAATACTGACAGTACAGTTGAAAGTATTACAGACAGGTCTATTCAAGAACTGGATCAACAGGTGATTTCATTAATGGCTAATAATTCCCAACGCCAGAACGAGATTGTATTTAAAGGTTTTACAAAGGTTGAGCTAGAATTACTGAGAGTTAACAGAATGAAAATGAACACCCCTGGGGGCTATTATATTTTAGAGCATGATGAGCAGGCCATTGAGAAGGGAATTTATCAGGAGTATTATTTAAATAATATAGATAGCGTATTACTTATGACTGATGGATTTGCGATGCTCCGCAAGAAATACAGTAAAATAGCTTTGTTCAAAGAGCTCCAGCAAAGAGGGGTTAAAAGTCTATTAGCAGAGCTCAGAAAGTTAGAAGACTCTGATCTTGAAATGAAAAAATACCAACGCTTAAAAAAGCATGATGATGCGACCGCCATTTTTATTCAGTTTTAAAAACAGACATTAAACTCTATCCAGAGCTTATTTAATATGTCAATTTCCCGGGAAATAAAAGGATTGGTGTCGAAAGTCAGTCAAAAAAATCTTATTACTACTTTCCTAACCAATTGACAATGGAGGCCCCTCTAAATGAGAGGCCTCCATTAGTTTATAATAATACTCTAGCTAACTATTTTCTTGTTAAATCGTTTATACATTAAGCGTATTAAAACTAAGATATAAGCAAAGCCAATTAAGGAGTAGGCCCAATAGGGCATGATGCCAAAACTGGGATCGGCCAGTCGACCAATAGCCATAGCCGGCCAGTATCCGGGTACTATCCCGGCTAGTAAACTGTATTTTTGAGGAATATAGAAGGCCACTAAAGGCAGCATCAACATTATTCCGGTGCCCTTAACTACAGCAAAGCCCTCTACTTTGTTTTTAGCAATATTATTTATTAAAACCATATTAAACGGTGCGGCCAGAGCCAGCAGCGTATTGATAATAATCGACTGCCCCAGCGTTATTGGAAATAAATCCACCAGCAAGGTGATCAGTACCCCGGAGATGATGCTGATTAAGACTATTAAAGTGGTTCTAATATTCAGATAACTCGATAACGTCAGCGGCGTTACCTGAACTGCCTGAATTGACCGATCTTCCCTGTCGTCTAAAACCATAAAGGCGGCCATGGCCCCATACATGTACGGGTTAATCAAGATCAAAAAGGCCATGATTGTCGGATAATGGTCAGTCAAGTCAAAGCCGGGAAGCAGTGAATTTGTTATAAAGGGTACAAAATATCGACCCAACAGTATTAAGAGTATTGGGTATAAAGCTAAGACAATAAATAGGTTATCACTGCCAATCCGCTTTATTTCGTGCTTAAATACAGAGCCGAGTCTAGCCATCTATATCACTCCTTCTACCTATTACCTGGCGATTAAATCCTGTCAGACATAACTTTGCCAGCAAATAAATGAAAACCACATTTATTGCAATTGCATACAAAGTATCATACATGCTGATTGGACTGTAGATTCCTTTCATCAGTAAGACCATTCCATGTGTTGGAAACAGATAATAAATGTTCTTCAAAAAGCTTAGCTGTGGCAAATCCATCAGCCCTAACAATGGTATAAACGAGATCATCAGCCACAGTCCGGTCGGAAACAGAAAGTCGGTAAAGTCTTTGTATTTTGTAGATATAAACAGGCCCAGTAACATATAAAACACTGCGGTAATTATAATCGATAACAAGACAAAAAGTAGATTTGCCGTCAATCCTTTCACGATTGTAACTGTGTAGACAACAATCAGTGATACGCCCAGAATAAAAATCAACAGCGAGATTATTTTAGATTGGATATACTGTTTGGTGGTAATCGGGGTTGTGATAACAGCATGAATCGAACCCTGACCCTTCTCAAAAAAAACCATCGCTGCAATAAACAGATAACCCATAGTTGCCAAGTCACCAAGCAGTACTATTGGCATAATATCCGGGATGGCCTGCTGGGGAGCGAACAACAGAATTGAAATCCAGACCAGGCTTAAAATAATCCCCGCTACAAAAAGCCCATACTTATACTGAGTTAATAAATCCCATTTAATTAGTTTAGTGAGTTTTTGCACTTTATTTCAAGCTCCTCCCTGTAACCTTAATGAATACTTCCTCCAGAGTGGTTTCCTGTGAGTGAATTGTTCTTATTGTTCTATTTTTAACTATGTCTAAAAACTCTTCGTCATTACCAAATGTGTTTAAAGGAAAGTCCCTGGTCAGTATCTCCTGATCGCGATAATATTCTAATTTTACTTTCTTTTCACCGTGTTTCAGCTTTAGCTCTTTTGGATTATCCATTTCCACTATTTTACCGTCGACAATAAAGGCGACTTTATCACAAAGATCATCAGCTACCTGCATATTGTGGGTGGTAATGAAAATTGTCTTGCCCTTATTTTTTTCCTCAATCACAAATTCTTTAATAATTCTGGCATTGACCGGGTCGAGGCCGGCAGTCGGCTCGTCAAGAAAAATAATTTGAGGATCGTTGAGCATAGCTCTGACAAAGTTTAACCGTACTTTCATCCCTTTAGAATAACTCTCTACTTTTTCGTTTTTTGATTCAAGCAGGCCGACCCGTTCTAAAATGGTATCGACGTCATCTCGTTGTTTTTGATACAGCGACATAAAAAATCTCAGGTTCTCTTCACCAGTCAGTTTTAAAAAATGATTGGGAACCTCAAAACCGACTCCAATTTTTTCATATATTTCAGAACCAAATGACTGCAGATTTTGACCAAATATCTCAACCTGACCCTGATAATTATCTAACAACCGAATCAATACCTTTTGAGTTGTCGATTTACCTGCACCAGAAGGACCTAAAAAGCCAAATATCTCTCCCTTGGTAATGTTAAAACTGATATCATCTACTGCTTTAACCTGGGAATCTTCGTAGGTATAGCTTAAGTTTCTAACTTTAATCATTTTGTTTTTCCTTTCCTTTTAGGTAATCAATAAAATCATAGATAACTTTCATGTTAACCACGTTTATGCTTCCTTTTTCAACACCCAACAGCCTCTCCATACTGCTGATATACAGGCTCATCTTGTTTTCTAAAACTATGTTGGGGTTAGGGTAGGTTTCAATCGTCAATAGCATCTGGGCCAAACTGTCCGAAAAAGAATTAGAGACATGAATTAACATCTCCCCCATCCCAGCTGGATAGGGTATATCAAACAGCCCTTCCTCAGCACCCTGTTTAATAATTAGTTCCAGAATCGGCGAATAGTACTCAATGTTTTTTTCTTTCATTTTTTTCAGATACAAGTGATTATTATCTGAGTAAAGCACCTGTAATACCGTTGTCAGCAAATCAATCTGAGTTGCTTTCCACTGCGTCATCATCTCAAAAAACAGATTAATCTTCTCCAGAGCTGTTCCGGTATGGTCAGATATAATCTGAAAAAATTGCTGCGAGGCAAACTGAGCATTTCTGTCGGCAATTGCTTCTACCAGTTCTTCTTTAGACTGATAGTAATAATAAAATGTACCTTTGGCAATTCCGACATGATCAATAATATTTTGAATTGAGGTAAGCTCATACCCCTGCTGCATAAACAGCTGCTCGGCGCACTCCATGATCTTTTCTTTGGTAGACACATATTCACCTCCAAAACTTCTCGACTGACCGTCGGTCTATAAGCATCATAAGCTATAATATAAGCTTTGTCAAGCCTGATCATAATAGAAAAATAAAGAGTCATTCCGGGGAATGCTCTTTAATAGTCTAGGCTAACTTATTTCAGCTTATAATCGAATACTGCAGTTGGGGGCTTATAAAGATGGGTTAGATCGGCATTCTCAATTCGTTTTAAATCTCTGTTTTACCGCCCGACAGATTCTCTGAATGGTCCAGCGCCCGGTCAGCACGGCAGTGGGCAGCCCACCGGGAGGCAATGTCCATTGCCCGGATAAATAAAACCTATCCAATCCCGGCAGTTTTCCAGGAATAAATCTGATTTTGCTTTGAGGGGTAGTGACAAATGACATCCAGGCCCCGCGCCAGGCATTACAGTACCTGTGATAAGTCATCGGAGTAGCTACATCCACCACCTCAATTTTGTCCTGAGCCTCCGGGTAATGCTTTTTAACAACTGCGATAACCTCAGCTGCTATCCTTTCCTTTTCGCTAAGGTAAGCCTCTCCGAGATCATATTTATTTTTCCACCACTCAAAATCTGCGTGAAGCACTGCTGTTAAAACAGACTTTCCGGCCGGCATTAAGGTTTTGTCAAAACAGTAGTGTTTTAGTCCTAAATGCTTGTGATCAATACCACCGGAATTTATACTACTTTCCAGGGCCAAATCCAACGAGGATGGGTATTGTGAGAGATCGCCGTCAATACCCAAAGAAACCTGCACTGAGGTAAAAGTCGGGTAAGCCTGACGATTACTGTAAAGCTCTTGCAACTGTTCACTCAGATATTTACCCTCCAGCATCTCAAAAATCGTGGCATACCCATCCGCAGCGGAAATGACAAAATCCCCTAAATGGTGCTGGCCACTATCCAGTAATATGCCTTTGGCCGTGGCGTTCTCGACCAGTATTTTATCAACCCTTGATTTATAAGAGATCTTACCCCCCAAATCCAGATATTTTTTCTCCATTCTCCTGGCCAGGGCCAAAGACCCCCCTGTTGGCCAGCCGGAATCACCATTGGCGTAGGAAGCCAGGGTGACCGCCAGAGAAGTTGCTTTGTACTGGGCGGGAATCACAGCAGTTAAAGCCCTTCTAAGGGCGGGGGATTTAAATTGGGCAGCAAACTCACCAATTGACAGTTTTTCATATTTGGAAAAGTGTTTGGCAAACGGGGCCATAGTTATAGCCATTTTAGCCATATCCAAAGCATTCATCATATCATAAGGTTTTTCAGTGGGCATCGACATCGGTTTCAGTGCTCTTATTGATCTGCAAAATTGAGTAATCAGCTGTTTATCCGCAGGGGATACCTCCGTTAAGTGGCCCTCTAATCGATCTAAATCACGGTACAGATTAATTCTTTGCCCATGATAATCGATAGTGTAAAAAGTATCGTTCAATATAATTGGCACAGAGGCGTCAAGCGCTCCAACCTCGCGCCATACTGCGTTTAAAGGGGTGCCGGGTTTGGTGCCAACCAGCCAATGGATGCAACCATCAAAGTAGTAATCCCGACGTTTCCAGCCGGTGCATTCTCCGCCGGGGGTGTGGTGCATTTCGTATATTTCAGTATCAAAACCATTTAATCTAGCATAAATTCCGGCTGATAAGCCGGCAATTCCAGCCCCAATAATTATTATTTTTTTCATGATAATATACCTCTTTATTTTTTTACTTGAAAATACGGGCGATAATTTTGGAGTCAATATGGGGAAATTGATTACCTTCTATAACCTTGTTCAAAGCCAACCCGTTAATTGTGGCCCAAAAAATAATTGTTAAGTCCTGAGGGCTATCCTGACTGATAATCCCCTGCTGCTGGCCTTCAGTAATTATTCGCAGCATAACCTGAAACGGCGCAAAGGAGTCGTCAGCCATAGCTGCCATTGAATCTGAACTATTTTCCGTGACAGCCGCCTGGGTAATCAGTAGAAAATAGTAGGCAGCATCTTCCTGATTAATAATAATGTCGACAATTGTCTCAGCAATAAAAGTTATTTTCTCCAAAGGAGGCAGGGGCAGCTGCTCCAGGTTCAGCAGCATTTCAGAGGAATTGTCAATGGCCCTGGCCACCAGTTCCTCATAGATATCCACTTTTGAGTTAAAGTAGTGATAAATCAAGCCTTGGCTAAAGCCTGAAACGCGGGCGATATCGCTTATTTTAGTGGCTACCAGCCCTCTTCTGGCAAAGATTTTCAGGGCATTAAACAGGATTTGCTCTCTGCGCTCATCCTTAATTTTCTCGTTCTGCTCAGTAGTTCTCGGCAACACCATCACCTCTTATGACTGAATATTCATTCAACAATAATTATATTAGTAATTTTGGTCAGTGTCAAGCATCTGCCCCAGGTTTAAAACTGTTTACGGACAGGCAATAATAAACAAGTGGAGATGATATTAATAAATGAATACGATCAGCTTAATGTTTAACTATTTAACAGCTGTTTTTCCAAAGGTTAATTATCAGTTAACCATCTGGAAACATAAATGCTCTGCCATTGATGATCAAGTATTGAGGGAACTGGCTTTAGCCAGCATAGCCAGGAAAAAATTTCACTGCCAGGGCGGCAGTATTTACTCGATTTATCCTCAAACTGACAACACGGCTGCTATAAATTTTATTGTCGCTTTTCAAACCATTAGCGATTATTTGGACAACCTGTGTGATATGGCTGGTATTGCTGATGAAGCAGCCTTTCGGCAGCTCCACCTGGCTCTATCAGATGCAGTTGATTTAGATACCATTCACGATTATTATCAATTCTATCCCTACCAAAAGGATAATGGGTATTTACTGAGTCTGGTCAGAACCTGCCAGCAGCAGTTAAAAGAGCTCAAATCTTATCATCTAGTAGCTGAGTCGTTTAAAAAATACGTCAGGTTCTACACAGCTTTACAATCGTTAAAGCATTTAAGTATAAATGTAAGGGAAGATAAATTGCGAGAATGGGCTCAATCTGAGGGCGACAGCTACAACAATATTTACTGGTGGGAATTCGCTGCTGCCAGTGGTTCAACTTTGCTGGTATTTTGTCTTTTCGCAGCTGCATTCAACCCTGATCTAACTGTTAAAGAGATTGAGGCCTTTAATACTGTATATTTTCCGTGGATTTGTGGTCTGCACATTTTGCTGGATTATTACATTGATTTCGAAGAGGACAAGCAAACTAATGAGTTGAACTTCTGCAGTTATTACACTGATTTAACCAACTGCCAGCAGCGTATTGCTTTTTTCGTGGAGCGCTCACTGCAGGGCTGCCAAAGACTTGATTATCCCCAGTTTCACAAAACAGTAATAAATGGCTTGTTAGCAATGTATTTATCTGACCCCAAAGCTTACAATGGCCAGAACAACTCGACCACAGCCAGTTTACTAAAAAGTGGAGATTTCAACGCTGAAATCTACCACTATATCTGTAAGGCATTGCGCAAGTTTAAAAAGCTTTAAATCACTACGACTTTCTGGTTTTTAGTTTATCGGCATGAGCCAGCAAGAACTGCTTGTAAGGAGAGCTTGGAAACCGGTCAACCAGGCTTTTGGCCGTATCAATATGGGCATAAGCAATTTTGTACGCCTCCTCTATCGCACCGTAATCGATTAAATACCGGTTGATAGTTTCTATATCCTGATCAGTATACTTATCCTTGTTTAAAATATTGCGGACATCCTGTTGACACATAGTTTGATTAAGCAGCAGAAGTACTGGCAGAGTTATAATTCCCTGACGCAAATCCTCGCCCTGGGGTTTACCCATAATCTTGGAATCGCCGCAAAAATCGAGAATATCATCGATAATCTGATAAGCCAGGCCTATGTTTATCCCGTATTCATACATACTTTCAATATGTGAGTCATCGGCTCCGCCAATAATGGCTCCACAGCTGCAACAGCTGGCCAGTAAGCTGGCCGTCTTTTTAGAGATTTGACTGTAGTAGATCTCCGAAGTCATATTGCTGTTGAATCTGTTTTCAGCCTGAATTATTTCACCATCACACATATTTTCAATTGCCTCTACCATAATTCTCAGACAACTCGACGACGAGCTGCTTTTTGAGAGAATGTTAAAGGCTTTGGCATACAGGTAATCCCCACACAGTACGCCATACTGATTGCCCCACAATTTATTTACCGACGGTTTATTTCTTCGCAGCTCAGATTTATCAATTATATCGTCATGTACCAAAGATGCCATATGAATAAGCTCAGCGGCAACAGCGGTATTAATTAAATCATTGGTAACTTCCGAAAAAATTAAGCCGCTGTTCAGTACTAATAAAGGCCGCACTCTTTTGCCTCCGGAGGTAGCTATATGTAAGCACATTTTTCGCATAGTCCCTTGAACATCACCCAAAAACCTATGCATTTTGCGCTCGATAAGTTGCAGATAATTTGTTTGGCTATTAACCCCAGCATTCAAAATCTCCTGATGCTGATCCACTACAATTGAATTCATAAACTAATCTCCTCAATCATTTGACTTTAGTTTGTCCAGAAAATGATTGATTATAAGAATACATGTAGAAAAATTGATACTATACTAGAATTTAGCAACAAAACCAACAGCGCTACATTTTAAACCTGTAGCCAGCCCCCCAAATTGTTTCAATATACTGTGGCTTGTTGGTGTTGACTTCAATTTTCTCTCTTATTCTGCCAATATGGACAGTAACAGTGGCAATATCGCAATAGCTATCTAAGCCCCATACTTTGTCAATTAAATACTCCTTACTAAAAACCCGATCGGGATTGCTGGCCAAGAATAATAACAGGTCAAATTCTTTGGTAGTCAAAGGTACTTCCTGGCCATTTATTTTAACTCGCCTGGCACCAATATCAATATCTAAGCCTCTGATAGTTAAATGTTGACTCTTTTCTTTGTTGAAGTCTACCAGTCTTTGATAACGGGAGAGATGAGCTTTTACTCTGGCCACTAACTCATTAGGGCTGAACGGCTTAGTCATGTAATCGTCGGCACCAATCCCTAACCCTCTGATTTTGTCAATGTCTTCTTTACGTGATGAAACCATTAAAATAGGAATATTCTGTTCCTTACGAATACGTTTGCATATTTCAAAACCATCTATTTCGGGAAGCATTAAATCTAAGATAATTAAATCATAGGTTCCACTCAGGGCTTCTTTTAAACCTTTGACACCCGTTTGAGCTATACTCACCTCAAAACCATTAATTTCTAAATAATCTCTTTGCAACTCAGCAATACTGGTATCGTCTTCTATGATTAATATTCTCTTCATCTGTTCACCCCACTTAATTTACAACTGACTATTGATCACTTGCGTCTTGATCGAAAACACACGGTATTTCAATATAAATTGTTGTACTCACACCATAATCGCTTTCAGCCCATATTTTACCATCATGTTGTTCAATTATCTGCTTGGCAATGGCCAAACCCAGTCCGCTGCCACTGACTTTGGTATTGCGGGACTTGTCGCATCTATAAAATTTCTCAAAAATAGAATCTAAGTCATCTTTGCTAATACCTTTACCGTAATCCTTAATTGTAACGCGAATCTTTTCTTCATTTAGCGATGTCTTCATTTCAATTCTCTGGCTGTTTTCAGAATATTTCACTGCATTATACACGACATTAAGGATAACCCTTTTTAACTGCTGAGGATCTGCCATTATGTGGCATGTTGAGTCAATTTGAGACTGATAGTTTAAAGTAAATCCCAATTTTTTCAGGTCCATTTCAATCTCGTCAGCACAATCATTAAAGTATTGATTTGGCTTAAGTTTCTCAAAATTAAACGGTACTCGGTTTAAATCCAGTTTGGAGAGTAAAAATAAATCATCAATTAATTGATCAAGGCTAACAGATTTTTTATAAATAACATCTAAATACTTGGCAATTTTTTCTGGATCATTGGCCACACCATCTTTAATACCCTCGACATAACCTTTTATTGAAGTTATCGGGGTTTTAAGATCATGTGAGATACTGGAGATCAGTTCTCTTCTATTTTCTTCATATTGTATTTGCTTATCAATAGAATTCTTAAGTTCTTCGCGCATAATGTCAAAAGAGGCCATCACTCTACCGATTTCATCCTTTTTACTTCGTGGCAACTTAAAATCCAACTGGCCGTTTTTAATTCTTACTGTGGCATCTTCCAGCTTCTTTAAGGGTTTAATTATCATTTTGGTGACTACTAAAGTCATCAGCAACAGAATTACTATGCTCACCTGAAAAATGGTTTTGAACATACCACCATATATTTGCTGGCCAAGATTATCAAAGTCATCATACTTAAATACCAAATACAATTGGGTATCAAAATCCGGATAAAGCTCTTCATCATACCTGAGAACATGTAACTTAGCTTTTTCAGTTTTATATTCTGCCATGTTAAAAGAGGTAATATCTGTATCCTCCTCGTAATCAAGATCAAAGAGTTTATCGTCTAACACTCTCAGTTCAGGACTGCTGGAATGATAGACAATTTCACCATGGCTGACAGTAAAAATATAGATACCATAAGGTATTGACGTGGCTTCAATCTCTGCCATAAAATCCCGATCTTTAAATCTATTCGGTTCGTGTCTGGCAATGTATTTGAGGTCAACCACTATATCTAATACCTCAGCAACCGCTTTTTGCACAGGAATATCGCCAATAGTACTGTCAGCAACTTCCTGAAAAAAATCTCTGGTCCTAATTACAAACATATGCACCAGCATCAGCAGACATATAAGGATAATAGCAAAATATGACAAGATAAGTTTAACCCGGATAGACATTACCATCACTTCCTAGTTCTCAGTCGAGGTTATTTTCAGTAATCCTGCAGACACTAACATTATACAATAGCTGATCATCAACAACAGAGTAATAAAGAAATTTACTGTTAGGTTGCCCCTTATTAAGGGATTATAAAAATCGAGATAAGTCAGCGGTGATAAGAAATATAATCTGTCAATGAACAATTGGCCAATCCCTATTAAAAACAGCCCAAGCAGCCCTAAACCAATGGCCATCGTGCCATTAGTAAAAAGCTGGCCCATTAGCAGACCCCATGCTGAAATGAGACCCAAAGGAACCAATACCAGCAGGCAGATTACCAGGGCTTGAAATGTTTCAAGCAGAAAACCGTTTGAGGCACTAAATAAACCTCCAATTGTAGCAATTAGAAATACAGCCAGCACCATTATGGCATTAGCCACCGACAAGCTGATCAGCTTGGAAAAATACAGTTTGAGACGAGAAGCAGGCTGAGTAAGCAAAACCTTAAGAGTGCCCTGGTTTTTTTCACTTGCTAAGCTATCAACACTGATTATAAACGCGAGCAGGGGGATCACCAATTGCAGCATTAGGTTTAATACTGTTTTTGCTAACTGATTGGGTTGTACTATAAAAAAACCGAAAGAACTCCTGGTAGCATAGTGCAGAACTACCAATAATATTGTTAAGGCTATTACAATAATCAAAAATACCTTTGAACGCCTTTTAGCCTTTAATTTTAGCCACTCATTTTGAACAGCTGCTGTTAAGGTTGACATTACTGGCCTCTCCTTCCTGTAGTAAATTCAAAAAATAGTTTTCTAAGGTGCCCTGACTTTGCAACGCAGCCTGTTTTGGAATTATTTTAATAATTTGACCCCGATTCATTACCGCAACTGTTGAGGCTATGTCTTCAATATCATGCACCAGATGCGATGATACAATTATGGCCAGGCCCTCCCTCTCAGCTAAATGCTTAATTTGGCTGCGCATCATTGATTTACCTTCAATATCCATTCCTCTGAAGGGTTCATCTAAAAGCAATACCTGTGGTTTATGCACAATTGCCATCGCAAATGCCAAACGCTGCTTCATACCTGTTGAGTACTGCCCGACCTTTTCTGAAGCGAACTCAGCTAAACCTACGCTGGTCAAGACCTCTGTAATCCTGTCAGCTGTTATTGCTGGATAATAGTTTTTGACCAGGCCCAGATGCTGACGGGCATTAAGGTAGGGGTATAGTCTAACATCACCGATAATGCAGCCAATTTGCCGCATATAAACCTCATATTCATTTCCCAGGCTGCTACCATTAACGTAAATGGCTCCCTGCTTATAACTCAACAATCCGGTAACCAGTTTAAGGGTAGTTGTTTTACCCGCACCGTTTGGGCCTAATAAACCAAATATTTCACCCTGGCCTACCGAAAAATTAATATTGATAACCCCACGATTATTATTATATTTTCTGGTTAAATTCTTGACATGTATTCCTTTCAACTTGGCACCTCCCAGATTTTTTTTGGGTCTTAGCATTAAGGGCAGCTCAATGCCATTGAGCTGCCCTCACAAGCGTTTGACCCGACTCAAGGGCTTATTGATCTATATCTGGCGTTTTTACTTCTTCCCAATGATATTTTTCCAGATCAATGGGATTAACTTCAGTCATATTTATCATGCTGCAATCTGCCTGAATGTTCAGCACCAGATCATGGAATTGGCCGTTCCCGTCAACACCAGTCAGATTAATCTCGAAACCCATGCCATTTACTGTATTATTCTTGTCTACCTTTAGGTCAAACTTTAATAATCTGACCTCTTTATCAATCATAATCTCTGGTAGTGACTTGCAGGTTGATTGAATTATTCCTAAAAACGGAAGATCTGAAGCCCAGTTCACAGTATCATCATCATCACTGTGCCATTTATTATTCTGAGAGTTAATGGATGCGATTAGCTTGACAAGCTCAGGCATTTCGTTTTCATTCAGCTCAACAGTAATCACTTTAGAGCCGTCCTCATTAACAGCTTCTTCAAACTGCTGTCTTAAATCGCCGACAAAATAATCCAGAAATTTCTCACCTGCAATGGACCAATTTTGATCATTATGTTCTCTATACTGTTTTGGCTCATGATCTTTGGGGTTATCAAGATAATAACCGTTATTATTTTCATCAACAATGTAGAGTTTTTCACCCGCGCTGTAGATGTCTATTTCTGTACTTTGAGTCAGATTAGAAAGTTTAACAGTTCCACTTACCAACTCATTTAAGTTATCAGCGGACAAGTCTGCTTCCAGTAACAATATTCTTTGGTCATTATCACTTACTTCCACGGTAGCGTAGATAGTAGCATTGTCATATCCCCTGGTGCTGTTATTTGCTCTCAGAACATTTTTAAATGACTGATATCCTGCTGCTTGATTTGGCCCGGCAATAACAACAGCTAAGAATAATGCCAGCGATACCATCAGCACGGCAAATGATGCCAGCTTTGTTTTCTTCATGGACGCTTCCTCCTTCTTTTTGCTGTCTTTACTTTACACACCGATGCTAAAGTGATCCTAAATAAATTCTAAAATTTTTCTAAAGGTCTATAAAGCATTACTAAAACTGAGGTTAATGGAACGATAGCTGGACGATTGCATGAACGATAGTTGAACAATTGCTGGAACGATTGTAGGGTGATTGGTGGGAGATGATGGGAGCTGTGGGAAGATAGGTGCAAACATAAAATAACGGAAAGAGCGGATTTTCAGCAGTCTTAAGCCTAGTTCCTAAACGGAAGATTAAGGAACTAGGCTTTAGTTTTAATTACATTCTTTTTTTACTATCAGCGTATTTTAATCTTTATTTAGCTGACAAAATATATTTCGTCTATCGGGCCACACTCGGTAAAACCGATTTTTTTGTAAACGTGATTTGATACCGGGTTCCTCAGATTAGTGTACAACACAGGTGTTGAATCACTTTGCAGGATCTTGCTGCAGAGCTGGGCAACCAGGCTGCCTGCGTAACCACGACATCTTGCTGCCGGAGGGGTATAGACACAACTAATGCGGGAATGTCTCTGGGATACATGTGCTATGTAAGCCATCGAAACCAGGCCCGCAGCTGTTTCCCAAACATATAGTCTGTTAGAGTCAATTTGTTTTCTGGCTATCTCAATCTGAGAGTCTGCTTCGACCTCTTTATCGAGAGTTTCTTGGATATAAGCTACCCTGAACTCGACAATTGTGTTTAAATCCTGTGCCGCTGCCAACCGCATATTACCAGAATCAACTGTAAAATTTATAACTTTTAAACAATGATATGACATTAGATTCATTTTACACTCGTAATTTAAGTTATAGTCGGCAGAGTATTTTTGAGCAAAATATAAAGCCATATCCGGTTCAGCCATAACACCATTAATCCTTTCAGGCTTGATATATTCTATCAAGCCTGTCAAGACCTGCTGCCAGTCAGCTCTGGGTAAGGTCTTGTTTACCCAGATCATCATCGGTCTATTGGGAGTTTGTAAAGCCAGTAATTTATCTTCATGTTTTACTCCAATAGCTAAATCCCCAGCTGCTATCCTGTGCATTACATTAAACCTGACCTCATCCTTAACAAACGGCTCTCTGTTTAAAAAATTATCTTCTTTCAGAAACGGTGTAAACATAATTAGCCTCCTCAATTAATTTTGTAATCTCCCTGATTTCCACCTTAATCTCACTAATATCACTAATCATGTCACCACCACCTTCAATTATTTTAACGATTATAGCATATCAATATATCTTATGATAGGGTTTTGATGATTTAATCATAATCCATCCCGGCTTTGACCGAGTATCTAATCTAATTGGCGCAAACCCAACTTGATACAAGGATTTTTTATAATCGTCTGCTGATTTCAGTTTAAGTAGCTGATACCATTTAGAATCTTGCTTAGGAAATCGATTCACTATCAAAAATTGCCCTTCAGGTTTCATTACTCGCTTCACTTCCTTTAACCCATTTATCACATCTGGCCAAAACTGGATTGTTTCAAATGCAGTTATTATGTCAAAACAGTTATCTCTATATGGCAACTCTAACACCGACGCCTGCCTTATTTGAACTCTATTACTACCTATAAAATGATGATTTAACCTTCTTGCCATTACTACCATTTCCTCTGAATGATCTACACCACAAACAGTGCCGTTTTTTGCTAAATTGCCGAGAATTTTTACGGCCTTTCCTCCACCACAACCGACGTCAAGAACTCTACTCTCATGTTTGATGTTTAGATTCTCAATTGCCCATAAATAGATTTTGCTATGACTTAAATTCATAATTATACCAGTTATTTTGCCGATTAGCCCTTTTGGCCTCTCGCCCAGCAGCATCATCCTTTTCAATCCCATTATGTATTCCTACTTTCTTTTAATACTTCCTAGATAAAATTAATTCGTGTCAATCAATCCAACCCAAATCCTTCCAAGCCCAAAGCGTTAAGCTACTTTACGCTTTGAACAAAAAAATACTGGAATGACCATGGCTGTAGTTTTACTAAATTGATTTATTTATTCATGATTTTAGTAATCTGCTCTTTTGTATCTGTAATAAACTGTGTTAATCGTTCAACCTCCAAGTCGTTATAGTCTTCTAAAATACAATATATTTTTTCAAATACTTCGTTTCTAACTTGCATATGCACTTTATTAGCGATTTCACCTTTATCAGTCAAATAAAGCAGATACCTTGATCCATTCTCTGGGTCATTAACTTTATTGACCATTCCTTTCTGCTTAAGTTTATTCGCCATTTGGGATACTGCAGCTTTGGAAATGCCCATTACATTTGCAAGTTTTGTAATATGGAAGTTAGAATGTTTCTTAATATTTTTAATCATGAATATTTCTGAACTGGTTAATGGAGTATCCGTTCCATAATTTCGGGTTTTCTTTTCAAAATCAAAGGCAAGATATATTAACCCTAACAAGTTTTGCACAACGTCTTTTTTATTTTTTTTAATCATAGCACAAGCGTAAACTACATTTACACTTGTGTCAAGTCTTTGAGTAAAGCTTATGATTTTTCCTACTATGAGCGTATTTCTATATTCTGCTTAGCTAGATTAAAAAATACAGTTTAACTAAATGGAATGACTTGACAATAACTCATTATTACAATTCCGTTTTTAAATATTTCTCAGGGCCTTTAGTAGAGTAAAGCCAGGTCTCAAAAAACTTTTTTAAATCCGGTCTTTGGCATAGTACTGTATACTCCTGACAAAATGTGGCTAAATCTACGGCTTGGGTTCGATACTTTTTTAAAAAGGCTGTGGTGGCCTGATCGAATTTTTCTCTACCCACCTCCCTACAGAGTTCCAGCAGGCTCAGAGCTCCAATAGTATAGCTCAAACCACCGTATTCATGTTTGCCAAAATCACAGATTGGCACAAGTTTCTTGCTGTCAATCTTAATTTGCTGCTGGTATTTTGCTATATATCCTTGATACACACTTTCACTATACTCCCTGCCGATCACAGCTTCAATAACTCTTAAGGTAAAGTAGTTTGTAAACGCTTCATCAAAGAACCTGATCCGCTGGTCAAGACCAGCTACATTTTTAGCATTCCAGCCTAAATGGATAAACTCATGGATAAAATTACGAATCTTATTCTTGTCCCCAAAGTGTGATTCCGTGCAGTAAACACATTCGGAGCGGGTAAAAGCACCGAAGCCATTGGGTATTTCTACGTATTTGGTAGAGCTGGCGATTTCAACTGATCCAAAGTTTTCGTTCATATATTTATGTGTTTTTTCAATTACCTCTGATATATATTTAATATCCTCATCTGTTGTGTTTACAACAAAGAATCTTCCAGAGGGCAGCTTCACTTCTCGATATTGAGCTATTGCAAAATTAAAGAAATCCGCTATCATGCCATTGCCAGCAAAGCAATATGTTTTTGTTGGCCCTTTTTCAAGAATAGTTTTTAGCTTCGCTGGAGACAGAACCTGATACTTAACAGGCACCACAATCTCTATTTGGTAATCAAAACTTTCAAATATATAGTTTATAATATTCTCCTGTTTAATATCTGAAAAGAGAGGCAGGCAATAGGTTTCAAACCGCAAAAAAGTAAACTCCCCGGATATCTGCTCTTGGACATATGGCCATTGCCCAGTTGTTCCATCCAAGTACCCATTGTATTTAACAGCTACTGATTCCCTGCACCTGGGCAGCGAGTATGAATTCACAGCATATTGACCTTGATCCAGGATAACATTGGACATCGCGCTGGATACATCGAGTTTTTCCACGTCGCAAACCAGTTCTGTAACGACAAAATCTCGATTCAATAAAAAAGATCTCCCCCTTAAATCATCCTTAGAATAAGTGGCTTCAACCTCCATATTTCCATGTTCTAAATCCATATTGAATATAAGTCTCATAATTTCACCTCAACTCTTATTCTAGCATGGCGCTTATCTTATTATAATAGAGTTTTTGCAGAATTGAGGACAGATCAAGAAATAGAGAAAATGCAAAAACATAATACAAGGGCAGTACATGTTATTGCATTTTTTGTAAAACGATGAGATAACATTAATTGTACTAGACTGAATAGATGTCTGACTGATCAATCCAAGTCTGATTCTATCTCCTCAGCAGAGCTACTTTGTATCTGCTTTTTCCAAGCGTACATGCCCAAAGATAAAGCGATGACTCCATATGCTACAAAGGCCCTAAAATATTCACCTAACTGGGCATCGCCCAATAGATTACGGCCAGCCATCGGTGACAGCATAAACAGGGTATGGAATAAAAAAGCTCCAAGTATTCCCTGACCTACTGTCGCTTTGGTTACGGAAGCTCCGCCAATTAATAGAGCAGCAATGGCAAAGATCCCTACCTGGCTGTGGCTGCCATAAGTATTGAGGTTGCCCAAATTCTGTAGAAAAATAATCTGTCCCCAGGCTGAAAAAACTATGGATATGACCATGGCAATTACCCTGGTTTTGTTGACATTGATACCTGCAGTTGCCGCCACATGCTGGTTCATGCCTATTGCCCTGAAATCTTGTCCTAGTTTAGTTCTGACGATGAACATATTAAACAGACAGAGCAAAGCAATAAAACCGAAAGTAGCTATTGGCACATTAACTGTATTTAAAGTCGAGTCACTCCTTTGCAGCAAAAAGCCAGCAACAGCAATAACAAGTGCCAAAACACCATAGCCGATTAACCGTGCGTTGGAGATCAATATTCCATTACCCTTTTTGATATACATTTTTTTTATCAACAGCAATATTGACAATATGAGCAAGAAAAACAGGCCTCCGTAAAATAAGGTTTGAGGCAGCGGCCTCTGAAACAGGGCATCAAGAGAATATTTTAACCCACCTTGCAAATCGACAGTATTCTTGATGCCGTACCCCCGGCTTAACAGCAGAACAGGATTGGTAAGCGGTATAACTGTACCAACTAAAATTAACAAGGCAAACATATATACTCCATTGGCAAAAAAGCCGGCTATTAAGCTGGTAATCATCTCCTGGCCCTTGGTTTTATTGAGCAGTTTGCCTATCAGGTAACCAAAGACCAAGGCAAACGGCAAACCTATCAACAAGGTTAAGGAAAAGCCCGGAAAGCCGCCAATACCCATATTAGTGACAATTATAACCGATATCTGACCGGCCATTGCCCCCAGCACAATGGCAAAGTTAAGTCCCATTCCGGCTAAAACAGGAATTATCAGAGCCAGGATCAAAAACAAATTGCGCGATAGACGATTAATGATGTCCCGCATGTAAAAGGTAAATGACAGCCCGGCAAACCTGAAGCACAACAAGCAAATAGCTATAAAGACAATGGTCACCATTCTGCTAACAAAGAATTCTTTAATCTTTACTCCCAATTGCCGGGGTTTAATCACCTGATTCATTTTTATCATAGCTTGGCTCCTCCTTTACGGGTCTGGGTTAAAGCGTAAAGAATAATCCCATTACTGACTATGATCCGGGTGATTTCTGCCAGATTGCCCTGGGTCATAATATTGTTGGCAACCGGCAGCGCAACAACCAACAATCCCTGAAACAAAAAAGTGCCCAATATTACATGAGAAACTTTGGCAGTTTTTACAGTGGCTCCGCCAATTAAAATTGCCGCTACGGCATGAAATCCCATCCACATTGGCGCACGATACAACTGCAGATACGTAAAGGACTGAGCATAAACTATAATGCCAATTGCCCCCAATACGGTCGACAATATGGCTCCAGCTATCCGATTTCTGTTAACATTAATGCCAGAAGCTTCAGCGAACCTGGGGTTAATGCCGCTTGCTTTCATGGCCATTCCTGCTTTAGATTGCAAAAACACCCACATTAAGCCACATAAAATTAAGAAAAACAACAACAAGCCGGTAGGAACCACCAACTCACCTATATTAAATGAGAGAAAGTCATTCAGCACTTTCCCCATCCGATCCATAATAGAAACAGTCACTCTCAACCCTCCACCAATAAACCAGGAGGATTCTGGGCTTTTAAAGGGTAGTGTCAGCCAGCCGATAGACATTAAAAAAACAGCTGAAAAGCCGACGTAAGTAGCTACCATCATTTCTGAGCCTTTAACCCGGTTTAGCAGAATGCCATAGCCCCAGCCCACCAGTAAGGCCAGTGGCAGGGCGATTGCCATGGCCCCAAAAACAGCCCAAAATTTCATTAGCTGCAATTCTATAGCTACTAGCACCCCCAGCAGCCCGCAGACTATACCTAATGGCAAGCCAAAATTAGGACCTATTCCCGATATAATTGCCGGCACCATAGCTAATACCAATACCCCATTCATACCCAGACGCACCAGGCTATCTCCCAGCAAACCCACCGGAGAAATGCCCACAGCCAACGCAATTGCCAGCAGTAATAACAGGAACATAATAATTAATGTTCTGGCAGCTCCAAATTCCTGTAACTTACTCCGTAAAAGTTCCATTTTAGCTTGCCCCCTTGTTCTTTATTTGATCATATTCTCCGGCCATCATTAAGCCAAAATCAACATCACTGGCGTCGGGGGAGAGGATACCAGCTTTTTTGCCTTTATGCATAATGACAATCCGATCACAAATCGACCGCAACTCTGCCAATTCACTGGAGGTCATGATAATTGTAATGCCCTGCTCACGGTTGAGTTTTATCAGGGTTTGCAGCACTATATTTTTTGCTCCTACATCTATACCTCGGGTCGGCTCTGAAACAAAAAGCACCGAAGGATTCAGGGTTAAAGCCCGGGCAATGCACACTTTTTGCTGATTGCCGCCGCTTAAACTGCGTACAGCCTGCCTCATTCCCGTACAGCGGATATCTAATTGACTTATGTATTTTTGGGTGTGCTCTCTAATCCTTCTATCGCTCCTCAAAGTTAAAGGGCCTATTTTCCAAACAAACTGCTTGTTAATATGCATGGCCGTTAGAATGATATTTTCAGCAATCGACGAACTCAATAATAATCCTACACCTCTTCGATCCTCAGAAACCATAGCCAGACCGGAGTTCAGCGCATTGTATGGATTATTTAACGGCAGCTTTTCACCCCGCAGCAGCACCTCGCCGCTGGCCGGATATAGCCCCATGATACCGTTAGCAACACCAATTTTTCCCTGACCACCCAAGCCCCCGATTCCGAGAATTTCTCCTTCTTTTATTTCCAAATCTATCCCCCTCACTAATTCTCCCGGCATTTTAACCTTTAGGTTTTTAATGCTGAGAATAGTTGGGGTTTCGTCAGTTAGCTCCCTGCTTTGCACTACTCTTTTTACCTCTCGACCCACCATTAAGCGGGCCAGTTCAGCAACACTGGTATTCTCTTTATCTAAGCAGTCGACAAGTTGTCCATCCCTGAGAATTGTAATTTTGTGGGCAACCGTCATTACTTCGTCCAGGCGATGAGTAATAAATAAAATAGCAATGCCATTATTGGCGATTTCCTGCATGGATTTGAGTAAGCCTGCCGCTTCTTCTTCAGTTAATACGGCAGTGGGCTCATCAAATACCAGCAGCTTAATCCCTGTTTTGTCCAATTCACGGGCAATTTCAATAAACTGCATATAGCCTACCGGTAGCCCCTGTACTGGGAGCCATTCGTCAATACCTAAGCCGACAGCTTCTAATGACTTGATCGCATCTCGTTTCATTTGCCCTCGGTCAATGCTTTTCAGCCTGCCGGGAAAGAGTTTATTGAGCCAATTCTTTTTGGTTATTTCCCGGTTTAACTTTATATTTTCGGTTACAGTAAAGCCAGGCAACAACATAAACTCCTGGTGAACCATCCCAATCCCCAGTTCCATGGCATCAGCAGGTTTAGATATTTCGCGTTTTACACCATCAAAAAAAACTTCACCCTCAAATCCTCCAGTGGAATGGATTACATCCATTCCAAAAAGTATATTCATTAATGTAGACTTGCCAGCCCCATTCTCTCCTAATAAAGCATGTATTTCTCCGGGACTAACCGACAGGTTAATGTTGTTTAATACCCTTGTACTGCCATATACCTTGCCAATTCCTCTCATCTCTAAAAGGTAGTTATTCAAATTTTTGCTCCCCCCTACTAAACATAGGGGCTAATCCAAGGACAGCCCCTAAATTGCTTTTCATTGGCAGAAATTAATTTTTCAGTACTGAAAAAAATTTGCTTAAGCGTATCAGCAATATTTAACTTTTATTGCCTACCTCAGCTTAATTAATATCTCTGTTGCAAAGGTACCAGGCTAAACAGGGTTGACCTGCCTAACCTGGTTATATGTTAGCGATTTTTATTCACCGTGAGTTCCAAAGGTATAGTAATCCAGGTGAGTCATTAAGTAATTATCCAACGGCTCATCGGTTATGGTACTGATCCAGGGATCTAAAGTGATTTTTACACCAGAGTACTCCTCTAGCAGTTCGAGCAACCGTTCCTTATCTAATTTGCCATCAGTCTTTCCTTCAATATAGTCTTTGGCATATTCTACACCAACTTCAGTTATTAGCATGCTGACGGGTACCGGCCAGGTTGCAACCCTGCCGTCGGCCTCAGTTCCAGCCAACTTAGCATCCATTTCAGCCATTAGCCAATCTATATTACCCTTCTTGTCCTCAGGAATAGAAATACCTAAAGCTCCGGGCAAAGCATGGTAGGGAGAAGGACAGCACTGAACCGGGTAGATTGCCCCCAGTTCTACTACCTGTTTAATCAGAGGCTCCTGCATCGCACAGTTGGTGCCAAAAAAGGCGGTGTCTTTACCATGGATCTTTACTTTCCTGGGCACATCTTCCATTATAAATTGCTGAGTACCAGAAATTCCGGCATCGCCGGTTGGGTCTGGGGCATCGGCTTCGATAAACTCTATCCCCAGCCTTTCAGCTGTTTCCTTCATTATTCCTAAACGCTTAACAATTGTTTCATAGGATAAATGACGGGCAAAAGAATAGTGGACAAACTTCTTGGCCCCCAGTAGATGGGCCTGCTCAATTATGGAAACACCTCGCATCAAAGTGTTTGTAGTGAGAGCAATGTCGGCTTTGGAGGCGATAACATCCGGATCCTCTGCCGGCGTAGCCATTATGAAAAACATGTCCGGACGTAGTTCTTTAACCCGGTCAATGGCTGCAGCAGCGCCCAGAACCGCCTGATTCATAATTATAGCCTTGACTTTTTCATCAGAAGCCATAGCTACCATATTAGAAATAGTCGTCTCCTGTTCCGTGTTAAACTGGTCAGGATAGGTTGATGTGACAATCATATCGCCATACTTGGCTACCGCGTTTTCAGCTGATCTATACTCCTCTTCGTTTTGGGAAACTGTACCAGTCATAATTCCAATCTTGTACTCTGGCCCTGCGGGCACATCTGGATCTTCGACCGGGGCTGTCTGTTCAGTACACCCAGCAAAAAGCATAGTAAGTATCAACATTAATACCAATACTGTTAACTTTTTATTCATTTGTTTTCTCCTTATTTTTACTCATAAACGACCCCAACATTTATTGTGTATGCCACCACCCCTTTACCAATAACCACAAAGTATAAAACATTAATGATATATTCTGGAGAATATATTTTTATACATGATGTGCTTTAAAAGTAAGATCTATTTGATTAAATGAATAATTATGGAAACTACCTTAAATATGCAGTAAGTGAACGCAGTATCATATATGGAGGAATAGGGCATACGTACACTTACTACATTGGAGATAATTATTCATTTTTTCACACTAAAAATTAGCTCAGTTTTATTGCTTAATTTTAAGAAGAGAATTACAAACCAGGCTGAGAGAATTGAGGGAAAATGCAACTCACTTCACAGTAAAGTAGATTGGTTTCAGAAAATGAAAACCGAGCAATGAGCCCATTTCTTTACTCTAAAGCTATTTCTGTATGCTGATAAATTCCATTTTGAGTTTAAAAAGGTAGGACCAAGAGGTTTGGGTTTCAAAATGGAATGCTCATTAAAGGGTGATGCTTGTGCTAGGTCTATTTTAGCGGCAAATGTTAATTATATGTGTTGAAAAATGGCGAATTGTAATTAAAATTATTAAGAATAACACAATATCTTTACATTTAATAATAATTCTAAATATTTAAAAAAGCAAGAATTTTCTGATAATTAATAGCTTAAATGTGGAATTAGCTGGGCTATAAGCCGGGGAGATTAAGCTGGTAAAGAATTGTTCAGGTTCTTTAGAGTAAAGCAAGTTACCTGAGATCTTGAAGTTTCGACAAATATATGCAAGAATTGCTATAAGAGAGGATGATAATAATGATATTATCTGGCAAAGAAATCAAGAATAAAATTGGCACCGATATTTTTATTGATCCCTTTTGCGAAAGCAAGATTAATCCCAACAGCTACAATCTGAGTCTGCATAATGAGCTGCTGGTTTATGAAAACTTTATTCTAAACATGAAAGAATCTAATCAAACCAAAAGGATTGTGATACCTGACGAAGGTTTTTTGCTGGAGCCGGGAAAGCTTTATTTGGGGAGAACAGTGGAGCACACCAAAACTGACAAATACGTGCCGATGCTGGAAGGCCGGTCATCCACTGGCAGACTGGGCTTATTCATCCACGTCACTGCCGGTTTTGGAGATATTGGGTTTGCCGGTTATTGGACATTGGAGATTTTTTGTATTCAACCTATTGTAATCTATCCCCATGTTGAAATCTGCCAGATCTACTATCACTCAATTGAAGGGGCCTATGATCTTTATCGCAGCAGCAAGTATCAAAATAACCAAGGCATTCAGCCCAGCTTAATGTACAAAGACTTTCAAAAATAAAGATCAGTTTAATTTTTACCCTGTCATACTGATAGTTTTAAATTGTTCAAGCAGGTATTTTAAAATATTAATCCTTCTGGACAATATAGAATAGTCAATTTTACCTGAATCATAAATGCTTAGAAACCGACCGATAATGCGAAAAAGTACAACCTTAATCAGCAGCAGGACAAATAAGTCAATGTCATGCTTTTTGAATCTGTCACCATGGTAAACCCTAAGCATACTGTCTATTGTTTGGGCATCGACTGCTTTTGACTGCCACAGGTAATTCCAGTAGACAAACTGGCCTAAAGAATAGTATGGGTGGTTGTATTCGGGCGTAAAATCTATTATTGTTTTAACATTGTTTTTGTCAAAAATAAAATTATCTGCTCCCAAATCAGAATGAATTAGCTGCTTAGGCATAGTTTTCAGCTTTTCTCGATTGACGGCTAAAACATTGACCCCATGCAAAACAATGCTTTGGCAGGAACTTTCCAGCTTAGCCTGCTTCAATACTTGGGGAAAATCAGTAATTGTATAGATTAGTGATTTTGCTTTATCCCAATGAACCTTTTCTTCAAGCTCGCTTTCTATAAACGGAATATCAGCCAAAGCCCGGTTGTACCTGGCAATATACTGCAGACAGTTTGATATCTGTGAATTATTTAAAACACGATAATGATCGCCTTCAATAAATTCATATAATACCAGACCGACAGGGGTGATCAGCTTACCCTGAGTAGTCCTTATTATTTTGCTTTACCGTAGACCTCTCTTATTCAGTCCTAGCTGTACTCTGTGGTAGACCCGTACAAAATCCAGTCGTTCATTCCATTTAGCAACGTATTTCGTAGTTGGGGTTGTAATTATAAAAGCGGTTCCACTGCCGCTGCCCGGTTCTCTGATGTCAATAATGTCGTTAACCTGGTAAAACCTTGGGATAACTTTTTTTAAATCCATAGTTCTCCTTTAGCTGCGAATTATTTCAGGCTTGTTATAGTTGTTGTTATCTACAACGATATGGCTTTTGCTTTGGGGCTGATATTTGCTGAGATACTTTTTTTGAATCGGGATGTACTTTGATCGATATCTCTGTAAAAATGCTGTGCCGTATTTAGGAACATCCCTGATCCGGGCTCTGCTTAAAACCTCATCAAAAGAGATATCGAGATATACTCGAGTATCGAAAAACTCATCAATAGGCTCTCGATACAGCAAAACCCCCTCGATTATCACAACTGTCTGGGAATCAATATCCAAACTCTTCCGGATGTTGAATTCATCAGTATTTAAATCAAGCAGCCGCAGTTCCTTTACCACCTTTTCGCCTTTACTAATTGGCAGAAGTATTTCTGTTTTGAGCAGTTCCAGATTGAAAGCAAAATCAATGTAGCTGTCTATCGGGTTGGCGCCGCTATATCTGATGCTGCTGGGATTATGAAACTCATCAATACTGATTAACTGCACTTTATGCCCTCTGTTAACCAAATATTTATTTAATGCTCTGGCTAAAACTGATTTTCCGCTGGTATCTACACCATTTATGCCAATCACATATGCTTTTTTATTCTTGAACGATATTCTGTTCTCGACTTCACAAAGTATTTCAAGCTGATATACTAAAGAAACAATCTCTGTAATATCTTCAATAAAATAATCAGCACCGCTGATAGTATGCTGACGATATCCATACCTTGCCCCAATGCTAACTACCTTATTGACCCTGGCTGCTGCTATGTCATGATCACTGTCACCCACCATTACTACCAAACCTGCTTTACTTTCGGTAACAATATCCTTAACATGCTGGGCTTTATTTTTAACAGGATCCTTATGTTTAACAAAACTAAAATACTTGCCGAGGTCATAAGTGGCCAGGATATTTGCGACGTAAGACTCGCTACCGTTGGTGCAGAGAGCTAACTGGTAATTATTGTTTTTCAACTCAACTAAGGTTTCTAGTGTTTTGTCATACAGCCGGCCCTGCTTTTTTGCATACAGCTTTTCGTAATGACTGATCTTGTCAGCTAATTCTCTTTTAATAGCCTGGTTATTCGGTTTAATCAGCTTAGCAAAAAAATTTTCGGAGGTTTCCCCGATTAGGTTTAGAACATCCTGCTCTGAAGGTGAGGTCAGTCCCAGTTCGGTATAAGCCCGATTAACTGCTGACAGCAGGCCCAGATGGGTTTGGTAAAGAGTGCCATCTAAATCAAATATTATTACTTTATTCATATTTGAGCTCCTCATTATTCAATTGTACTGCTCTTCTCTTAATTAATACAATTGTAGCATGAATTGCAGCTGCCATCCTCTGCAATTCATGCTGTTTCAATTGAGATTAAGTTCTTAGAACTTTAGAAAAATCACCTTATACTCGAGCAGTTTCTCAAACCCACATTTTTCAGCGGTTTTTACCGAAGGTATATTTGATGCCCAGCAATTCCAATGAGGCCTGATATTTCGCTGAGCACAATGCTGCAGCAGTTTGGTGGCCGTACTTGATGCTATTCCCTGCTTTTGGAATTGCTTGACGGTCTCTACACCAATTCCACAGGCCCTCTTACTCATATATTCAGCGGTGCACCAGCCAGTTATCGTGGTACCTGTTACGCCGCAAAAACCAAAGCCATGTCGGTGGAAATTCTCGGCAGAGCCCCACATCCAGTTGATCTCGTTTATCAACCCCTGTTTATTCTGATACTGCCTGCTCAAGAGCTGGTCAGTTATCCTCAGGATATCAATCTTACTGTCAACAGGCTGATATTCAGGTATAATGCTTAAACGATGGTGGTATAAGTTGCTACCAATAACCTTAACCTCCAAATCTGCAAACGCCTCTAACAACAGCTCTTTCCAAATTTCAGATGTGAAAATAATTTTAGCTACCTTCATTTTAGGATTTCTATCAGGCAGGATTACAGATTTAAAATAGTTTACAGTTTCGTGATATTCATTAGCCGTCTTTGACTCCCCACCAAAATAATAGGCCACACCTTCATGCACAATTGAAATACTGTGTTTTTCAGGGTTATTGACATAGATCCGGGCCTGGGTCAATCCTTCGTAGACTGAATCAAAGATAAAATCCATTTTCAGGGACTGATAGTTGGCTTTCAGGTTAACGGTTTGCGCCGAAATATTTATCATTATAAGACTCCTTATTTTAAAATTAAAAATACGCTGGTCTGACAACCTGCGTATTGTTGTATTACTATTTATTGAACAGGCTGCAATCACAGCCTGATTTTTAACTGCAATAAAAGAACGTTACCAAACTACATGTCTTTTAGCAGGCTGTGAACAAGGTCTATTTATTTGTCTGATATGGCGTACGTTCTTCCCAATCTTGTTTGCATTTTCGTACATTGTTCACACCCCCTTTAATACTTTATCAGCTTACCACATATTTGTTGAATTGTATAGCAAAATTATGTCAAACCATCGCGACAATGATAACACAACTTGACTGAGCAGTTACTAATAAATCTTTTTTATCACTCTCACTCTCTTTCCACCATTTCCTCTATATTTACATTTATCACTTTTAATCACTCCTTAGTTTAAAATACAAAGCCTTACAAAACACACATTTAGGTTCATAAACAACCAACCTAGATAAATCTACCTCAGTAGCACGTTAAATAGCTGTTTACACCTAAATATGAAATTAACTAGAATTTATTATATTCTAGATTGGATGTTGTATAGATGAGCATAAGTACCATTGAAGGCCATCAGCTCTTCATGGGTGCCTTGCTCTTCTATTCCATTTTCATCTAATACAATAATCCTTTTCGCATTCCTAACTGTTGATAAACGATGAGCTATTACCAGTGTTGTTCGACTTTTTGCTAAAGCTATTAAAGATTCTTGAATAACCTTCTCACTTTCATTGTCCAAAGAGCTTGTTGCTTCATCAAAAATTAAAACAGGGGGATTTTTCAAAAAAACCCTGGCAATGCTTAGTCTTTGTTTTTGGCCTCCAGATAGCTTAACACCACGTTGTCCAATATCTGTATCATATCCGTTTGGTAGTTTCATAATAAACTGATGAGCATTGGCTTTTTTTGCTGCTTCAATAATTTCTTCTTTACTAGCATCAGGTTTCCCATAGCGAATATTATCCAACACTGATCCAACAAACAGATAGACATCTTGCTGTACCACACCTATGCTTTTTCTCAGAGAACTAAGTTTAATGTCCTTGATATTTACTCCATCTAATAATACTTCCCCTTTAGACACTTCGTAAAATCGTGGTATTAGGGAGCATAAGGTGGTTTTGCCTGCCCCTGAAAATCCTACAATTGCTACAAAATCACCAGATTTTATAGCTAATGATAGATTTTTTAAGACATAGCCCTGCTTTTCTTGATATTTGAAGCCTACGTTTTTTAGTTCAATATTTCCTCGAACATCTTTTAGGGTTATAGCATCTTGTGAATCTTTAATTGCTGGTTCTTTTTCAATAATCTCCATAAAACGTTCAAAACAAGCAATACCTTTTTGAAATTGCATAGTAACCTGATTTAATCTTTGGATAGGCTCAATTAGATTACCTATATATAATAAGAAAGTTACTAAATCAACTAAATCTAAAGAAGCATTAGCAATACTTGCTCCTCCAAAAACAATCGCTACTACTGTAATCAACTGAACAAAAGAACTCATTCCTGTGTAAAGGTAGGCTTCACTTTTGTATCTGTTTTTTCTGCTCTCCAGAAAGTGCTTGCCTCTAACAATGAATTTCTTCTTTTCAATAGCTTCATTTACATACGATTTTACGACTCTAATCCCTGAAAGAGTATCTTCTACCTGTGAATTTATATCAGCTATTCTTTCCATATTTGTCTTTACTGCAATACGGACTTTCTTGTTAAAATAAAATGCGTAAATCCCCATGATTGGCAATAATATAAAAATTAACCATGTTAATTTAGCATTAATATTAAACAAAATAACAAACGCACCTACGAACTTAACTATGTTTATAACATAATCTTCAGGTCCATGATGATATAGCTCTGATAATGAGAATAAGTCATTTGTTATCCTTGACATTAACATCCCAGTTTTTTTATCATCATAAAAACTAAAAGGCATTTTTTGATAATGCTCAAATAACTCACTACGCATATCACTTTCCATCATAGCACCCATTGTATGTCCTTGATAATCGACACAAAAGCTAAGAATAGCTTGTGTTCCAACTAATCCAAGCATAATAGCCCCAATTTTATAAATCTCAGCTAGCATTTCAGGTGTGTCTCTCACTAATACATTTTTCATTATATACCTTGCCAACAATGGCAATACCAGATTAATTGAAGATGCAATAAAGGCACAGAGCATAATTAAGATAAACAATCCCAGATATGGTTTGTAATAAGATAAAAATTTCTTTAATCTAAAATTCATGCTATATACCCCCTCTCAAAAGGGTGGTTTTACCTGCATCTACATGGGCATATATCCCAATATTTTTTATTAACATTAATATCCTCCGTAATATTTACAGGATGATAAATTAGTTAATGTATTTTTTTATCACCCTCACTATTGTTCAATCCAGCTAGTTTTGCGTGTAGCACAATTAATCACTCCTTGATCTAATACTTGTTCTCGCCTTTGTGACAATAGAACACAAAGGGTTTTATACTCAATTACTTATTATTTAAATGCTCTGCGTTTAAACAAAATGTACATATTTTTATTCAAGGGATCAACCTTAGTTTTTTCTCTTGTTGCCTCTATTTCAGCAGGGGCAGCTTCGTATCTATAGAACTGGGTTATAAATATGCCCTTTCCTTCAGTATACGATCTGACCTCCAGGTCGTACTTTCGGCAGAGATCAGCAGGTATTCTACCCTCAATATTGTAGGAATTATCACTCAAAACAGGTGAATCAAACCCCGCTTTCATCCTTGCCAAATCAGATAAGGCTTTGCCAATGGCATAGCTGGGCACCTTTAACTTAAAGGCAAACAGCGGCCATTGTAGTTTGGTTTTGGCCTGGTCGACTGCCTCTAAAAGCACCATTGGAGTTAGATTTCTAAAATCAGCAGGGGTGCTGTTTACACTGCAATAATTCCCTTCAATCAAGGTTATTTTAATATCATTGAGCTCCCATCCCTGCAAGCCCTGGGTTACTGCGTAATTAATCCCATCAACTATTCCATTTTGAAAGCCTTGGGGCAGATGTCCGGTTGGCACTTTAGATACATACTCTATGCCAGTGCCTACTGGGGCTGGCTCAACTTTTAGCCCTACAGTTGCATAAAATGGATTGCCCTTCGCGTATTTCCGCATAACTGCCCGACCGACACCAATAGGAGTTTCCTTATAGATAGTTATCGCATCTTTAAACAACACCTCTATGCCGTACTCAGATTGCAGCCTGTATTGAATGATCTCCATTTGAATCTCGCCGAAGATACTCAGAAAAATGGACTTCTCTATCTCACTTATTTCATACCCCAAAAAAGGGTCTTCTTCAGATATAATTGTTAAGGCATTCAATAGTGCCAAACGGTCATTTTGGTTTGCAGGGGATATCTCAACCTTAACAGTGGGGGTACCCAGGTTGGCCTGTAGTTTATCTTGCACGTCACCAAAACAATCGCCAACCTTAAGATTATCTGCACCATAGATTATGCCGATATCTCCTGACTCAATGTTGCTATCCGGTTTTTCTTTACCGTCAAAGAGCCTTTCAATCCTGGTAATTTTTTCGCCATTCAAATAATCGCGTACATTTAACCTGCCTTCATAGAGCCTGACATAGATTTTACGCTCATTATTCTTATTGCGTTTTATTTTAAAAACTATACCTGAGGCTACTTCAGATTCTCTTGTTTTACTATGGGGCAAGAGCAATTCTATGCCCGTAATTAATTCTTCAACCCCAATGCTATGCAAGGCACTGCCAAATAGTATCGGATAAATCTCTGAATGTTTGGCCAGCTCAATAATCCTTGAGTTAAGATAATTCTTGCTTGTATCGGCACCATTGACCAGATTACTGAGTATAGTGTCATCATAATCTGCCAAAAACTCCAGTACAGCATCCTTCTCGTATTCAAAGATTTTATCAACTATGCAGTTCTGGTTTAGGTCAATATCAGCACGCTGAATTGGCAGTGCTTTTTTGGTCAGGTTTGTATCAATATCTTTTAATACTGCACTAATACTAACCCCAATTCTATCTATTTTATTAATAAACAGTATTGTCGGTATTTTCATTCTAGCCAGCGCATCAAACAAAAGGCTGGTATGTGATTGCACTCCCTCTCTGGCAGAGATCACTAATATTGCTCCATCCAGCACATTCATGGAGCGCTCAACCTCAGCTACAAAATCTGAGTGCCCTGGAGTGTCAATTAAATTAACCTTGGTATTGTTCAACATGAAAGAAACCGGTGCTGATTGAATCGATATTCCTCTTTTTCTTTCCAGCTCCATTGAATCCGTTTGAGTATTGCCGCTGTCAACTCGGCCAACTGCTCTGATGACCCCGGTATTATACAGCAAATGTTCAGTAATAGTAGTTTTTCCAGCATCGACATGGGCGTAAATGCCAATATTTTTAATAATTATTATCTTCCTCACTTTTTTTTAGGATGACAC
>JANQLZ010000107.1 GCA_028280325.1 Bacillota bacterium | reverse complement strand
ATGACTGGCCTGCTGCTAAGTATGTTTTTGCCGGAGGCTTTGTCTAAGGTTGGCTTCTACGGCTCCGTGTTGTTTCAGTTGGTCATGTACCTAATCAGGCTGTTTTATAATGGAAAGTGATAAGCATTGGAGGTAAAATTATATAGAGCGGATTTATTTGATTGATTATATAGCAAGGAATCAAATTGATAGAAACGAATTGGTAAAAGGTTATGTTTCTTGAATTTAATTATTATAATAAAATCCAATCGTTAGGAAATAAGATAATCAGTTAAGGAGGCTGTAAGATGAAAGAATACAATGTGATTACCTTATGTGGTAGCACTAAGTTTAAAGAGGAATTTCTACAAGCTCAAAAGGAGCTCACTCTACAGGGCAACATTGTTATTTCTGTAGGATTATTTGGCCATTCAGGTGATAATGAAGTGTGGCAGGAAGGTACAAAAGAAATGCTTGACGATATGCATAAACGAAAAATTGATATGGCAAATGAGATTTTTGTTATTAACAAAGATGGCTATATGGGAGAGAGTACGAAATCTGAAATTGCTTATGCAAAATCTGTTGGGAAAATCATAAGATATCTTGAGGAATATTAAAAATTACTATCCACCATGTGATGGAGAATAACCTGCTTGGTGCAACAGCGAACAGCCTGGCTGGTTACTTCTTTTATTGACCAATATTGATTAGAAACAACCAAGTGCATGTATTAGTATTATGAGAGAATACTTAGAGCTATTTCTATGCTGCTCTCTATTACTTCTGTGAATTAACAATTAAATCTTTTATATATTCATAATCAAATTCTGTATCCAAAATTTTATAATAACCCCTGGGGAATCTGCGTATATTTGAGTTAAGGTGAATAATATCCATACTGTTAAAGCATAAGTCACTAATAATAATATAATAATAATCTGAAAGCATATCTTTTTCCTCAAACTGTAACTTACCCCTGTAGTATATATCCTCACTCACATATATGGGCCTCTCTTTTGTCGGTATTAATTCTAAATCTTTTATATATTTATAAATAAGATTATTAGTACTTATATCATTACATTTCAATACGTTTACATTTTCTGATGTATGTTCACTAATCCTAAATTCTTTTAGAGTATATGAATCCAACTTAGTTAAAGGGTTCCTAGGTATCATATAGTATATGTAATTAGGGTAAATAACTGTCCCTATAACTAATACCACTACTATAATGCACAACCATTTTAATTTCGATACTTTCATAAATAGCATACCTTTTCCTCTCTCAAATTCTAATTAATAAAACGAGCTAGATTTCTACATCTTTACATAATCAATAACTCTAAAATCTTGACAAAAATATCCTCAATTATAATTATAGCGCAAGAAGACCAGCAAATTAAGTCTCTGCATAAGCTCATAGATAATAACCAGGTGCTTTTGAGAGAGAAGCAAAGCGCTTTACACTTGTAAGAACGTTGTAAGGATTACTCGACTGTAAATTAGTGGGAACAAAACTGGAATTATCGAGTCCTAATATTAATTGAGGTATTTAGGAGGAATAGAAAATGTCTAGAAAAATCAGCGGCATAGTGATGATTATTATGGCTGTTACTTTAATATTTGCTGGCTGTAATTCAAACACTGGGCAACCGGCAGCCAAGCTGGGGGTGGCTTTATCAAATGAGGTGTTTAATTCGATTAAAGATATTCAATCTACCATCGATATTGATGGTCAGAGTATTCAAGGTATTAATGACCTGGGTTATGTATTGACCAGGCAGATATATGAGCAAGAGCAGGAAAACGTTATTTTCTCTCCGCTTAGTTTGTCATGTGCAATGGCCATGCTGGCCGACGGAGCTGAAGGCGAGACCAAACAGGAGATTGTTGATACCCTGGGATCTGATTCAGAGCAATACAACACTACCTATAACCAAATTATCAATCAATTAAACAGCTATGCTGAAAAGAAAGATTTGGGGCAGGGGAAAAAAGTAGAGACTTCGCAGATCAATATAGCTAACTCAGCCTGGTTTAATCAAGATCTGGAGATTCACCAGCAGTATGTCGATCAGCTGAAAAGATATTACGATGCAGATGCAATGAATGTAGATTTTACAGATGAGGCCACCAAGGGTTATATGAACAAGTGGATTGAAGATAAAACAAACGGCCTTCTGAAAGACACTATCAAAAGAACCAGCGGAGACCATGCTGCATTCTTGATTAACACCCTTTATTTTAAAGGAACCTGGCAGGATCAATTTGATAAAGAAAAAACACAGGAAAAGGTATTTAAGCTGGCGGATGGCAGTGAGGTGCCAGTCGAAATGATGTTTGGCATTCTCGACAAGGATTATTATGATGACAGCGATTGTCAGATCCTTAAATTAGATTATTACGATACTGCTATGTACGTTATTTTGCCCAAACAGGGTTTAGAAACATTCTTAGAGTCAGAGAAATACGACACTATTGAAGCAATGATAGACAAAATGGCCAAGACCCAAGTAGATGTTCATTTTCCTAAATTTGGGTATAAGAATTCTACTGTGCTCAATGAGTACCTGCAAAACCTGGGTATGATCAGGGCCTTTGATCCGGAGCAAGCAGAGTTTAAAAATATTTGCGATGCGAATATTTATCTGAGCAGAGCCTTTCAGAATGCCACCATAGAGGTTGATGAAGACGGTACAGAAGCCGCTGCAGTAACTGTGATGGAGATGGAATTAACCGCTATGCCGCTGTCTGGGGACGTAGTTTTTAACTGTAATCAGCCGTTCTTGTATTTAATTAAAGATGATGAGACTGGTATAAACTTATTTATGGGTGTAGTTAATGATCCATCTCAATAGGGGTTAATACAACTTTTGAACTGTGCTCTCATAACTTAACTATAGGTGATATGCAAAGCTGCTTTAAAGATATATTAGTATTATCTTGGGGGCAGCTTTTCTTTATTCCTTCATTTAGCAATTACTGGTCAGTGGGTTGGCAATAGATTGGTAGTTGGTGGGCAATTGTTGGATCGGGAAGGAGTGGGGAGTATAAAATAAATGGTGTGAACCTCAGAAATCAAGTAAACTATAGACTATAAGACAAAAGAGGAAAACAACATTTATGGGGTACAAAGAATTAATCGACAAGAAGCAAATTAGAAAGCTGATGGCAAGCGGGAAGCTAAAGGATGTAAAAGAGAGAATAAATTAAATTTAAATTTAAGGATTATAGGGGCAAAAAATGAGTAATCAAGAAAGAGTTTTTCAAAGACTGAATGAACTGGACATTGAATATTGTCTTACTAATCACCAGGCTGTTTTTACGATTGAGGATATCAATAAACTAAGTGTAAGTAAGGAAGGCAATATACCTAAGAACCTGTTTTTACGTGACAGCAAAGGCAAGAGACATTTTTTAGTAGTAATGGACCAGCATAAAAAAGTCAATTTAAAAGAGCTGCAAGATCAACTAGCCTGCTCACGTCTAAGTTTTGCATCAGAAAACAGACTAGCTAAATTCTTGGGTTTAACTAAAGGAGCAGTGACTCCTTTGGGAGTTATCAATGATAAAGAAGCAATAGTTGAAGTAGTATTTGATATAGATTTAATCGGTGAAGAAAAACTAGGCGTTCACCCGAACGACAATACCGCTACCGTGTGGCTTTCATACAGCGACCTGAAAACAGTAATAGAGAATAATGGCAATGCAATAGGGTATGTGATAATCTAAAACACAATTTCTCAGTTATTCTATACATGACTCAGCTGAGGTTTACAACTTTGGGGTCAGGCCAGAAACTCATAATTATGAGTTTCTGGCCTGACCCCAAACACGTAATTTAAGTTATTTTATGCATTGCATGGACTTAACTTGGGTGGTAGTCAGTTTGCCATTGATTTTCTTTCTTACCTTAAGAATTGTTATGTTTACAACATATTCTTTCAGAATAGGTTCGATGTTTTATGGATTCTTTTCTGCAGCAACTACCTCTGTTTTATATCCTTTATCGTCATTTATTCCTCTGGCTAAGTTTTAAACTAGGTGTTTTTGGCCTGACCCCAAAATAGTAAAACTAAGCTATTTTATCTGTCAAACCATAGACCGCTTGCAGATAGGCGGGTCCAGGTTCTAATTGCTAACGACTAGCTTGAGCAATATATTAGCAATTGTATTTAGTCGACTTAATATAGCGCTAAAGGTTTTAACACTGTATAATTAGCAAGTAAAAGGGCCCTGCATATTTACTGGTGGGTACGGCTCTTATTTAACTGATCTGGTGGAGGGGTTAAGGATGTACAAAGACAGAATTCGATGCAATGTGCTTCTGGATAGAATTGTATCAGCAGATGAAGCTGCGCTGTTGATAAAAAACGGTATGAGAGTTGGCACCAGTGGTTTTACTCCCAGTGGCTATCCCAAAGCTGTACCGATGGCCTTGGCTAAGCAAGCAAGAGCGGGAAGAAAAGTGCAAATTGATCTGTTAACCGGAGCCTCAGTAGGGGACGAACTCGATGGCGAACTGTCTGAGGCCGGAGTAATAGTGCGTCGGGTTCCTTATCAAACTAATAAGGCGATGCGTCGAGCCATTAATGAAGGCCGTGTGCAGTATTTGGACCAACATTTAAGCCACAGCTCCCAGCAGGTTCGATACGGTTTTCATGGTAATCTTGATGTGGCTATTATCGAGGCCTGCGCCATTACCGAAAATGGACATATTGTACCTACTACATCAATAGGCAATTCACCAACATTTGTGCAGGAAGCAGATATAGTTATTGTCGAACTGAATACCAGTCAGCCTCCAGAGATGGAAGGGATGCATGACATCTATATTCCTCAAGACCCTCCCAGTCGTCAACCAATTCCGATCATAAATCCTGGGGATCGAATTGGCAGCCCTTATATCAGTTGTGGTCCAGATAAGATAAAAGCGATAGTTATTACGGACATTATTGATAAAGTCAGGCCTTTAGCTCCAATTGATGACCTCAGTAAAGCTATGGCAGCTAATTTAATTGATTTCTTACAGCAGGAAGTAAAGCTGGGTCGTTTGCCTCAGAAAATGCTGCCTCTTCAGTCTGGGGTTGGCAGTGTCGCTAATGCGGTTTTAGCCGGGCTTTTGGATTCAGGGTTCGAGGATCTTGTTTTTTATTCTGAGGTTATCCAGGACTCAGCACTTGACATGATCGATGCCGATAAATTTGCGGTTTGCTCCGGTACATCAATTACTCCTTCTGCAGCTGGATTGGTTCGGTTTAAAGATAAGATTGACTTTTATAGTAAAAAGATTATTCTCAGGCCCCAGGAAATAAGCAATAATCCAGAGGTTGCTCGTCGGATAGGGGTAATCAGTATAAATACTGCTATTGAGATAGATATATATGGTAACGTCAATTCCACCCATATTATGGGTACTAAAATGATGAATGGTATAGGCGGCTCTGGTGATTTTACCCGCAATGCCTATCTTTCAATATTTATTACAGCTTCAACAGCCAAGAATGGGGCAATATCCTGTATAGTTCCAATGGTATCTCATGTAGATCACACTGAACATGACGTGTCGATTATTGTTACAGAACAGGGGGTTGCTGATCTGAGGAATAAATCACCCAAGGAAAGAGCCGTTGAGATTATTAGCAATTGTGCCCATCCAGATTATCGAGCGATGCTTAATGATTATTTTGAAAGGGCGGTAAAAGCAACAAATAATGCCCATACACCTCATCTTATGGGATATTCTCATGAATTTCATAAACGTTTTATAGAGACAGGAACAATGAAATGTCCGAGGGCATAGTAAAAAAGGAGGTTAACATGGAAGTAAACCATCAGGGTACCAAAGCAATTGAAACAGCAAGGCTTGTCCTCCGCAGGTTCAACATCGGGGATGTTGAGGATATTTTTCGTAACTGGGTAACCGACGAAGAAGTTACCAGGTATTTAAGATGGTCACCTCACCAATCCATCGATGTTACCCAAGCGGTGTTGAACGAGTGGCTAGCGAGCTATCAAAATATCATCTATTACAATTGGGCTATTGTACCCAAAGGATACGGGAAAGTAATAGGCTGTATTTCGGTACGAGATATAGTTGACAGTCATGCCAGATGTGAAACCGGGTTCTGTATTGGACGGGAGTTTTGGGGCAAGGGATATATGACCGAAGCGTTAAGAGCAGTTACCCACTATATGCTATTTGATATTAATCTCAACAGACTCCAGGCTATGCATAATACTGCTAACCAGGCTTCCGGCAAAGTAATGCTGAAATCTGGCATGAAGTACGAGGCTTTGCTGCGGCAATATTCTGCTGACAATCGTGGAGTTCCTATTGACCACGCCCTGTATTCTGTTTTAAAGCAGGATATCTTTAATCAGGTAAACAGCACCGAGTTTATGGAAATTAAACCGCTTACTGATGGAGAAATCGAATTAGTGTGTGTTGAGAAAATTGAGGCTGATCTTGAAAAAGGATATTCTCCCTATTATACTTTTGCAATTAAACTGGTTGGCCAGCCCCAGTCTATGGGTCAGATCAGGCTGCGATTTGAGTTTTCGAGGCTGCTTTATTATGCCGGGCATATCGGGTATGACATTAAAGAGCAGTTTAGAGGGCATAGCTACTCGGCCAAGGCCTGTCAGCTGGTTAAACAGGTAGCCAAGCAACATGGGATTAATACGCTGCTGATTACTAATAATCCTGAGAATATAGCTTCGAGGAAAATCTGTGAAAAGCTTGGGGCGAAAATGATCAGAATAGTTGATGTGCCGCCTGGTAATGAAATGTATGATTCCGGCGAGCTTCAAAAGTGTATCTATCAGTGGGATATATGAGCAGCTTAGAAAACTGCCTGAAATTTATTGTTTAAGATACTTTACAGCAGGTTTGGGATTCTTATGCTAATATTTTGACAACAATTTGTTTCTTCTGCTATATTATAGTAGATGTTTAATAAGCTTGAAATTTATGAATATTCAGAGCGAAATGATTTAACATTTTGGGAATTTGTTTTTAATATATTTTAGCTTGCTTCAATATATTAAAAGTAGTGTTATTTGTGCTTAGGGGGCATAAGCATGCGGTTGATTCATGCCGGAACTCAGACAATAGAAACCGAGCGACTATTGCTGAGAAGATTTTGTATCGATGACGCTGAGTCCATGTTTAATAATTGGGCAGATGACAGCGAGGTAACTAAATACTTGAGTTGGAGCCCTCATGGATCAATTAATGTAACCAAAAACATTATAAGCAGTTGGCTTAATCAGTATCACAAGCTAAACTGCTATAATTGGGCAATTACCTTTAAAACAGACAGTGTAGCTATTGGATCAATTACTGTTGTTAAAATCCTGGAATCCTCCGCTACTGCTGAGGTTGGATATTGCCTGAGTCGAAAACACTGGGGTAGTGGAATTATGACTGAGGCTTTAAGAGCAGTTATTCATTACTTGCTGTTCGAGATTAATGTAAATAGAATACAGGCCATTCATGATGTGCAGAATATTTCCTCTGGAAAGGTAATGTCCAAGGCCGGGATGCAGTATGAAGGGGTTTTGAGGCAATACATTACTACCAGCAACTGTCCCCGAGACGTAGCAGTTTATTCGGTTTTAAATCAAGATGTTTTCAATACCCCCACCGTTATAAATTATAAGCAGATACAAACCACAACTGACGGAGAAATTCAACTGGTTTGCCGAAGAATGCTCCGGGCTGTTCCGGAGAAAAACTATGTAGCCAATTATATTTTTGATATAAAGTTTTATAAGGGTTTGTTTAACATTGGCAAGCTTCATTTTAAGGTGGGCTTTAATAAAAGTGTATACTATAGTGGACATATTGGTTATAGAGTTTACCAGGAATATCGAGGTAACAGCTACTCAGCCAAGGCCTGTCTGCTGATAAAAAATATTGCCAAGAGGCTTGGTTTTAAAAACGTTTTAATCACCAATAACCCCAATAATATCGCCTCAAGACGCACCTGCGAGAAAATAGGTGCCGATTTGATCAGAATAGTAGATATTCCTCAACAGCATGAGCTTTATCAGTCAGGTGAGAGAAAGACCTGTATTTATCAGTGGAAACTGTAGTCAGCAATTAAAATCAGTTAAACAGATAAGCAGAAAGGAAACTTTAATAGATGAATGATAAAATTACCAAGGAAAAGTTACTTGACTTTGTAGCTCCGTGCTCGATATTGTGTTATGCCTGTGCTGAATTTGAAAGAGGGGTTATTGGTCATCATGCCAAGCAATTAAATAATTATTTTCTGGGCTTTTATGAGCTTAAAAGAGATGAAAATGTTAAAAAATTTACCCAGACATTAGAGTTTTTAGCTAATCACTTGAGTGTCTGTGAGGGGTGTAGAAGCAACCCAAAAGCTGATTCATGTATAAAAGATTGCTTCATTTTAGCATGCACGCAAGAACATAATGTGGATTTCTGCGGAGAGTGTCATGAATTTCCATGTGAGAAAGTAAAGCTGTCAGGTATATTCAGTGAAAAAAACAATGATAAGTGGTTGGCTCATAATAGATATATAAAGGAATACGGAGCTATGAAGTTTTTTGAGGATTTCAAAAGCAAATCTCAATATATCCATCATATGAGGAACGATTAAGCAAATATTATATCAGGCCAAACAGTAGCAAGCTGATTTATTGATAAAAACTAAATATAAAAAAGTTGTCGGTATTAACTGCCGGCAACTTTTTTTATTTCCTAGCTAAAATAAGCCTTATTTTTTAGCAGGTTTTTTATAAAAGTCATTTATGAAGAATTATGAAGTTTACTGTATTTTATTGATTTGCAGTATGCTATTTATTATCATTCAGTTAGTTAGTCTCAACTAACAATTATTCAAGGGAGAACAATATGAAAAAGAACTTAAAGAAAATACTGCTTTTTGTCTGCGTTGGGATAGTATTTACTGGTTTACTGGCCGGCTGTAATCAGCCAGCACAGGGCCCTGTTAACCCCAACCTGCAAGTAGATAACCAGGATAACAAAGAAGAATTAGTTATTTGCATGGGGACAAGGCCGCCAGGAGAATTTGACCCAAGAAAAAGGTGGGGCCTGTACAGCCAATCGCAAATTATCCACGATACACTCTTAACAAGAACCCCAGACTTAGAGATTATTGGGGATCTCGCTGAGTCGTATTTTGTCAGTGAAGATGCTTTAACCTGGACTTTCCATCTCAGAGAGGACTATAAATTTTCTAATGGTGAAGCAGTTACCATTGAAGATGTTAAATTTACGTATGAAATGCTCAAGGAAGACGGTATTCATTGGGATTTAACTTTTTTAGAAGAGATCGAAGTAAAAGATCAGCAGACTTTAGTTTTTCATTTATCTGAGCCGCGTTCCACTTTTGTAGCTCAACTGACTGAGATAGTCATCCTGCCCAGCAATCATTATGATGATAATTACTCCGAAAATCCGATCGGTTCTGGTCCTTATAAACTGGTGCAATGGGATAAGGGTCAGCAGGCGATATTTGAAGTAAATCCTTACTATGCTGGCAACGAGCCGCATTTTAAGAAGTTCACCCTGCTGTTTTTGGATGAAAATGCTGCCCTGGCTGCTGCTAAAAATGGAACTGTCGATATGATTTACGTGCTGCCTGAATTTGCCGACGAGCAAATACCGGGCTGGAAACTCTATTCTTATGAAAGTAACGATGTCCGAGGGGTTTCTCTGCCTACCCAGAAAAGCGGCAGCGGTACCACCCCGGATGGCTATCCGATTGGCAATGATGTTACTGCTGATATAGCTATTAGAAGGGCATTAAACATGGGCTTGAACAGGCAGGCTATCGTCGATACAGTGCTCAACGGCCACGGCAAAAAAGCGTACTCTCTGGTGGACAAAATGCCCTGGTGGAATGAAGCAACCATAATCGAGGATAATCAGGTAGCCGCAGCTCAACAGCTTCTCCAAGATGCTGGATGGGTAGATGATGACAATGATGGCATAAGAGAGAAGAACGGTCTAAAAGCAGAGTGCAGCCTTTATCACCCTTCTGCTGATGTCATCAGAACCAATATAGCTATTGTTGTGGCTGAACAAGCCAAAAATTTAGGTATTAATATTAATTTAGTGGGCAGCAACTGGGATGAAATGAAAACCAAAATGCACTCTAATCCGTTATTATTTGCGGGTGGACGGCATCATCCCCATCAGTTCTATCGTATGCATCATCCAGATTTAGCTGGTATTGCTTACAATAATATTGTATACATGAATAACCCTGTGGTAACCGAGTATATGGAGCAGGCGATGCATGCCTCTACCCAAGAAGAAGCCAATGAAAACTGGAAACTCGCTCAATGGAATGGTGTTACCGGAGCGAGTGCTTTAGGCGACGCCCCGTTTGCCTGGTTGATCAGGCTTGACCATCTGTACATGGGTAATTCCAGAATAAATGTCGGACACCAGCCGATTCATACCCATGGGCATGAATGGTCGCTGCTCGCCAATATTAGTGAATGGACCTGGGATGCATCAGAGAAATAAACAACATCCAGCTCAATACACTGTAACAAAAGATCGTGCATTGGGCTGGCAAGAAGGGATGAGATTAGTTGATCGGCACCAAATTCTTTGCTCATAGATTTATCAGAGGGCTCACCTTATTGATTGGCTTATCAATTTTATCTTTTATAATGCTCCAGTGCTCTCCAATTGACCCCATTGCAGCTTATGTGGGTGGAGACACCTCGCTTACCCCGGAACAGCGTCTGGCCCTGGAAGAATACTGGGGCCTGGACCGGCCGGCAAGTGAGCAGTACCTGACCTGGTTATCAAACCTGCTCAGAGGGGACTTTGGTGTCTCCAAAATACACAGAAAACCGGTTGTAGAAATTATAAAGGAAAAGGCTGTCGCATCAGCTGCCCTGATGGGCATATCCTGGTTACTCTCCGGGGTAATCGGATTTATACTGGGGGTTACAGCTGCAGTAAAAAAAGGGAAAGTTTTAGACAGGTTCATAAAATGGATTGCTTATGTGCAGGCCTCAATCCCTACATTTTGGCTGGGGCTACTGTTATTGATTATCTTTTCGGTCTGGCTCAGATGGTTTCCAATTGGCATTTCTGTGCCAATAGGGGTAACCAGTTCAGAGGTAACTTTATGGGATCGGCTTCATCATCTGGTGCTGCCAGCCCTGACCCTGAGTATTCTGGGTATAGCCAATGTCACTCTTCACACCCGTGAAAAAATGATCGAAGTGTTGAGCAGTGAATATATTATTTTTGCCAAGGCCCGTGGAGAAACAACCTGGCAAATAATTAAAAATCACGGCTTGCGGAACGTTGCCCTGCCGGCGATTACCTTGCATTTTGCTTATTTCGGTGAGTTATTTGGGGGCTCAGTATTAGCTGAACAGGTTTTTTCCTATCCAGGGCTGGGTTCCACCTTGACCGATGCCGGCTTAAAAGGCGATTTACCGCTGTTGATGGGTATTGTGATGATCAGTGCAGTATTCGTCTTTGCAGGCAATACCATTGCTGACCTGCTTAATGCGTCCATAAATCCCAGGTTGAAAGAGGGGGTGTAGAGACATGAAAAAATATAATGCCCGAAGCAAAATGCTGATCTCCCTGGCCGTATCCGGCTCGATAATTGCCTTGACAATCATCTTTAGTTTTTGGTTGAGTCCTGACAATTTGATAACGGATTTTGCTAAAAAAAGCCTGCCTCCTACCTTTAGGCACCTGTTTGGCACTGATTGGCTGGGACGAGACATGCTCACTCGAACTCTGAAAGGGTTGAGGCTGTCGCTGTTTGTCGGCTTTTTAGGGGCCTTTGTCGGGGCCTCATTGGCGACCTGTTTGGGTATCGCCGCCGCAACCCTGGGCAAAAAGGTTGATTCAGTAATATCCTGGCTGGTTGATATGTTTATCGGCATGCCCCACTTAATATTTATTATTTTAATATCATTTGCTGTTGGTGGAGGAATCAAAGGGGTTGTTTTTGGAGTGGCTTTTACTCACTGGCCGTCACTGACACGGATTATTCGTGGAGAGGTTTATGCCCTTAAGAACTCTCAGTATATTCAGATTTCAAAGAGCTTCGGCAAATCGAAATGGTATATCGCCACTAAGCACATCTTACCCCATATTATTCCTCAGATAATGGTCGGATTTTTATTGCTTTTTCCCCATGCCATTGTTCATGAAGCTTCAATTACTTTTTTGGGCTTTGGGTTATCGGTTCAAACCCCTTCGATAGGGCTGATTTTATCGGAGGCAGTAAAACATATTTCCATTGGTGACTGGTGGCTGGCCGTTTTCCCGGGCTTAGTATTGGTTTTGGTGGTAAAGAGCTTTGATAATATCGGGGAACAGGTTAAAATCCTGATTAACCCGGCTAGTGCCAATGAATAGAGGTGTCCAATGAAAGACAAGCAAACCGTCCTGAAAGTAGATAATCTTTCTATCTCTTTTACCCAATATGTTAAAGGACTAAAGACCAGAAATATTACGCCTATAAAATCTTTAAGTATAGCAATTGAAGCCGGGGAGGTGCTGGCCCTTGTGGGTGCCAGCGGCTCTGGCAAGAGCTTACTGGCTCATGCTGTACTCGGAATTCTGCCTGGCAATGCGACCTGTGGCGGAACTATAACTTACTGCGGTCAGCCCTTGACTGAATCCAGCAAGGCCAGGTTGAGAGGCAAGGAAATTTCATTTATCCCTCAATCTGTAAACTACCTGGATCCCTTAATGAGGGTAGCTGACCAGGTTAAAATCGGGCTGCCCAGAGATAACGCGGACAGTATCCAAAAAGATCTGTTTAGCAGATACGGACTCAAAGAGAAGGATGGCAGGCTGTATCCATTTGAACTGTCCGGCGGCATGCTGCGCAGGGTACTTTTTGCTACCAGTGTTCGCAGCGGCATTAAACTGGTTATTGCCGACGAACCTACCCCCGGCATTCATCCTGAGGCTTTGAGTGCAATACTGAATCAATTGCGGAAATTTGCCGATGAGGGGGTCGCAGTTATGCTGATTACCCATGATATTGTTTCAGCGCTTACCATATCTGATAAAGTTACTGTATTGAAAAACGGCAGTACTGTTGAGACAACTTTGGCCGAGAATTTCACAGATAATGGAAAGAAACTGCAGCACCCCTATACCCGGTCTCTCTGGAATGCACTTCCTCAAAACAGCTTTTTCAACTATAAGGGGGTATCAGATTGGCTTTAACAGGCAATGATTTAGGCTTTTATTACCATAAAAACGAGTGGCTGTTCCGTCATGTCAATATTGAAATTTCATATGGAGAAATCCTGGGTATATCAGGTTATAGTGGCAGTGGCAAAACGAGCTTGGCTAAAATCCTCTCCAATTATCTGCAGCCGATTGAAGGAAACCTTAAAGTCGATGGTAGGAGGTTTCCCCAAAAAGATTTCCAGCCTGTTCAGCTGATTTACCAGCATGCTGAAAAAGCAGTTAATCCCAAGTGGAGAATGAGCGACGTTCTCAATGAAAGCTATCGGCCTGACGAACAGATTTTAGCAAGGTTTGGTATCAAAAAAGAGTGGATGACCAGATTCCCGATTGAACTTTCTGGAGGGGAACTTCAGCGGTTCTGCATAGTGCGGGCTTTGCATCCTGCCACAAAATACATTATTGCCGATGAAATGACTACCATGCTCGATGCTATTACCCAGGCAGAGATATGGTCAGAGCTGCTGTCCATTTGTAAGGAACGTCAAATCGGGCTGGCAATCATCAGCCATGAAGCGGCTTTACTGGCGAGATTATGTGATCGAGTTGTTTCGCTAAAGCAATTGAAAGATCCCGCCTATTAGTCTTGTAATGATCGAAGTTGCGGTGAATTGCTGGGCACCTATCGTGGGTCTGTAGCCTAGATATCTAACTGCTAATTGGGGTAAAGCTCTTCTGCTTAATCGGAAATACGACGATTGATTTAAAGTACTGTTTATCAGCATCGGTAACAAACTTGCCCTGATGAAGTTTCATTATTTTTTTGCAGTTTAGCAAACCAATACCGGTGCTATTGGTACTGTAAAGTGAGATTTTTGGATTTACACCGTTTATAATTTCTATTTTAAAATGATCTTTTTCAATAGTAGCTGTGATTTCCACAACAGTCTGTTTGTCTCCGTAACGAACAATATTTGTAAAAATATTATCAAATAAACGTTCGACCAGCCTGATATCGTAAACAAGAGCGTATTTGCCTGGTTGTAACGAGGTTGTGTAAATGAAATCGTTTCGTTCCAAAATATCCAACCGTCGGCTGAGGGTAGAGAGGAGTTTAGATATTGAATTGCAGCGCAATAGGACAGAGGTTTCAATTGTACTGCTACTGAGATAAAAGTGTTCAAACGCTGTATTGACCAGATCTTTAAGCTGCAAGGCTCGTTCAGTACAGAGTTTAAGGTATTTTAATCTTTTTTGGGTATTATTAAAATCTGAATCAGACAATATTTCCAGATAACCGATAAGACTGGTCAGAGGGGTTCTTAAATCGTGGGAAATAGCCGCCAGCAAAGAATTCTGGGCACTGTTTTGATAGTCTTCTAAATTCTGTTTGTGGGCCAGGGCTACTCTTAGCTCATTGATATGCATGCTTAAGTGAGACAGCTCATCCTGCCCAGCGTCTGTTATCTCCCTTTCCAGGTTTCCCCCTTTCATGTTATGGATACATTCAATCAAATAGTTTACCTGAGCAGCTCTGGTGCTTAGAAAAGCTACTGTCAGACCAAAGTAAATAAAAAAACAAATTGCCAGGCTGAACAGTGTAGATACCATTTTAACACTGTTCAGATGCCCGGCATATCTGACCATCATAGCCAGGGTCAGCCATTGCAACAATAAAAATACAGGTGCTAAGAACAGTAGCATTTTTGCCGAAAATAAGACAAACTGCTTAACCAGCTTATCCGAGTGCTTCAACTCAATGGATGGCATAGCCTCTCCCCCAAACGGTTTGAATATACTCAAATTCTGGAGCAATACCTTGAAATTTTTTACGGATATTTTTCACATGAACCACGATGGTATTGTTAGAAGAAGGTATATATGTGTCTTGCCAAACGTTCTCAAATATCTCCCCGGTACTGAGAGTTTTACCTCGGTTTATTGCCAGATACAGTAAAATTTTATATTCGATATCGGTGAGGTTAACCTGGATATCTTTCAGCATAATGTAATTTGAAGTTTTGCATATCATCAGATCGTGTATTATTATTAACGAGGGATCATGGCCATTATCAGGATTAACTCTGGACCTCCTCAGTAATGCCAGCACTCTGGCCAGCAGCTCCTTGGAAGAGAAAGGCTTTATCATGTAATCGTCTCCACCACATAATAGCCCCTTAACCAGGTCTGCTTCACTTGATTTGGCTGTCAAGAATAAGATCGGAACCCTTGACATTCTGCGTATTTTCTCACATAAAGAGAATCCGTCCTGATCAGGCATCATGACGTCTAATATTATCAGCGATATATTGTTGCTGGCAAAATGCTGTAAAGCTTGAGCAGTATTTAAGGCTGAATAGACCTTGTATCCGCTTTTGGATAAATGATAATCTAAAATATCAATTATTTCCTGATTATCATCAATCACCAATACCGATGCTACCATTGTATATCTCCTTTTTATTATCAATATAGCCTTCTCGCTGTATAGAGTGGCAATTTACTGGGTGTGCAAGTAGTGTTAAATATGATAATAAATTATACCATATCCTAATAATCAGATCTTCAGGCTAATGAGAAATAAGCCGCCCTGCGCTATTGCCCAAACAGAGCTTAAAAGCTAGAATAAAAGTATACCTCTAAGGAGAAAGTAATGAAAATAATTTTTGATGTTGATGGCACCTTGTTTAATGCAGGCACAGTAGCTCTACCCGCTTTTCAGGCAGTTTTAAGACATTATAATCAACAGATACCCAGTGACAGTGTTTTGTTAAATACTTTAGGGTATCCTATAGTTGAAATTTGGGAAATGTTATTACCAGGTATGAGTAAAGAAAGACACGCAGAAGCCTCTGCTCTGATGAATGATTTTGAAGAAAGATTAATGTATGAAGGAAAGGGAGAATTGTTTCCCGAAGTAAAAAACACCTTAACTCAACTTTTTGAACAGGGTCATGAGTTATATACCCTGAGCAATTGTGACGAGCCCTACTTACATACAGTAATAGAGGTATTCAACTTAAAGCCGCTGTTTAAGGGACTGCACTGCGCCGGAATGTATCCTGGTGAAACCAAGGCCCAGATCCTCAAACGAATCCTTCAGGGGGACAGCAAGGCCCTGATGGTAGGGGATCGTTTCCATGATATTGAAGCGGGTGTGGTTAACAAAATACCGACTGTCTGGTGTAACTATGGTTTTAGCCAGCAAGCCGAAATAAAAAATCAAGATTATACGGTGAGCAATTTTGGAAAAATATTAGAGATTGTTCATAACCTTAGTAATCAAAAGGAGTAATGGTAATGCCTACGATTGTTTTTACTGGTGGAGGAACAGCTGGACACGTTAATCCAGCGATAGCTTTGTTTAATGGTCTGCAGGACCATGGTTGGGATATCCGTTACATCGGAAGCTATCAGGGCATTGAGCGCAAGCTGATTGCTGAGCTTGATATTCCCTATTATCCTGTTTCCACCGGTAAACTGAGGCGTTACTTCGATGGTAAGAACTTGACCGACCCCTTTAGAGTTATTCGCGGGGTCTGGCAATCAAGAAAAATCCTGAGAAGAATCAGGCCCAAGCTGGTTTTTTCTAAAGGTGGTTTTGTTCCTGTTCCTGTGGTTATTGCTGCCTCACAATTGCATATTCCGATTATCTTACATGAATCAGACTTGTCTCCCGGCTTGGCTAATCGCATTGCGCTGCGTTATGCCGACAAGGTTTTTACAACCTTTCCGGAAACGGTTAAAAAACTGAGGAGTAATGCTATTTATACCGGCACCCCAATCCGCAGGCAGCTGCTGAATGGCGACGCTGCTCGCGGCAGAGAGATGTGTGGCTTCAATGCTGATAAGCCCGTTCTGATGGTTATGGGAGGTAGCAGCGGGTCACAGACAATAAATGAAGCTGTTCGTGAAGTGCTGCCTGAACTGCTGCCAAGGTTTCAGGTGATCCATCTTTGTGGCCGTGGTAATGTCGCTGGTGATTTGCCTGATATGGCTGGTTACGCTCAATTTGAGTATATCAATGAAGAACTGCCTCATATTTTTGCCATGACTGATTTAATAGTTTCTCGAGCCGGTGCCAATACCCTTTTTGAAGTACTGCAGCTGAATCTGCCAAACCTGCTGATTCCGCTTTCGAAAAAAGCCAGCAGGGGAGATCAAATAGAAAATGCCGCTTCATTTGCGGCACAGGGTTTTAGTATGGTTTTACCGGAAGAGAACCTGAATGCCAACACCCTACTGATGTCGATCTTTGATTTGCACGAAAACAGAGAGAAATACATTGATAAAATGCAACAGGCTCCGGTTAGCAATAGCAATGAAAACATTATTGAAATCATCAATTCCTATCAGTAGTGCTTTGCAGAATCTGTTTTTTTTCATTCAGTTTCTGGGAATACTGCAACGATTTTTTAAATGAAAAATAGCATAAGCTCATTCCCAGTACTTCTGCCAGACCAATAATGGCTAACAGCAATACTACAGAGGTAGTTTTATAGGTCAAATAGTAATAAATAAAGGGCGTTGAAGAGATAGTTGCAATAAGAATAAACGTGGTTGCAAAGGCATACTCTGGCGGCTTTTGCCTGATATCATAAACATAAACAAAAGCCAACTGTGATAGTGAACCGATTACCGCTCCTATCAGCATATTTCGCACAATATTAAAAATTATTTCTGCACTAAAGTTCTTCACCACAATTTCCACAAAAGCAATAACCAGCCCTATACCTGCAGACATCAATACTGTTTTCAGGAAGTCAGTGTAGTCCTTTTTCATACTATCCACCTCAAAAATTAAGATAGTTTCTAAATTCACTTAAATATTTCCGGGTTACATCAATCTGCTGCTCGAGGTCCACTAATTTAAGAATCAGCTTACTGTTAAACCAGGGTATAATCCTGTCTACCTTGGTGATGTTCACAATGTAAGATTTATTGACCCGAATGAACTCTTTGCTTTGCAATTGATTTTCTAAATCATATAGTTTCTCTTTTATCTTCAGTTTTTCCAGTCTGGTTTGACAGTAAACATTGTTGCCCAGGGCTTCAAAATAGTAGATATCATTGAAGTCCAACACTTTTAAGTCACCATTCTCTCGTTTGCCGATAATTCGGGCGATCATATCATTGTTTTTAAGAGCAGTGTCCAGGAAATCAGCTAATTGGTCGATAGCCAAGATGTTAAAATGAATTTCAAGTTTGCCATCCTGAAGAGTATCATTGTTCTCAATCAGACGTATTTCGGCGTCTTTGCTAACAGAGATATTGCGGGTAGCCAGAATCTCTGTGATAATCCTTTTGTATTTTTCGGAACAAACTAAATCAATTTTCATTCTTATCACCTACTGCCAAGCTGCATGATAGGTCTGGCACTTTCAGGGTCTGCCTATCATGTGTTAATACCAATTTACAATATAATGATCAATAATGCACTAATTTATAGCTGTTTTTTGCAATCTATACCTAAATTGCATCATTAATCACTAATCGCTGAGCATACTTGGTATCATAATGGACGAGGCAATTCCGATGGCAACTAATAGATTAGTTATTACTACCGTGTACGTAGAATGATTAAAAGCTTCCATAACAGCATTTATAAAGTGAACAGCGGTCCATATTTTAGTTATCAAGATATTGACCTCAATAAATAAGGGAGACTTAGCAAATGCCTTGTCATAAGAGCTCTGGGCAAAATACATGGTATAAGGTTTGTTCAGCAGAATGGATATCAAACCCATAGACCCTAATACCAGGCTTGAAATTAACTGCTTTTGGCTTAAGACAAAGTCGATCTTCAGGTAGTGGTACAAGATAACTGATAATCCAAGGTACAGGAACAGCACTATCGGCTTGATATTAAAACTTTTCTTGACGATGTTAAGCAATATTAACCCTGATGCAGCTGCCAGGGCAGCCCAAAAGGCATGCTGATTTGAGATACCCCACAGCAGCATCAGCGGCAAAAAATTTAATGTAGCGTTTAAAGTGGCTTTCAAACTATCTGGCATGTTACTCTTCTCCTTTTAATGAACTCAGCACTTTCTTGTGGCCTGAGATCATGTGATTAATCATGTTTTTTTGTACAGCCTTTCTAAAAGCTTTTCTGCCCATAAGGTATCTCATCAGGGCACCCTGTAGCTTTTCACCCCAGGAAACCTTGGTTAACAAACCATTTTTACGGTAATATCTGTAGTCTGCAGTAAAGATCCCGCCCAAGCTGCCCCGTATGGCATCAGCAAAGAGCTTCTCAGAAGACAAGCCAATAAAATCATCAGGTTTGAAATAATTTTTTTCAGCAAATACAACCCCTTTTCGAGCCAGGCTGTATATCTGTCGATCTATTTCACTGGAGTCCTGACTTTCATCAGAGACAAAACCAATCAAATTGATGTTTCCCCTGTTAAACATTTCTAATGACTGTCTCAGAGTTTGATTGTCACTCAAATTGCCACTGATCATGTATCCCAGGTGCTTGCCGGTTAAAAATGGGATATGGGTGTAGCAGAAGCTTCTGTCATAATACAGTTTGAACAGTGCTGAGAGATGACGCCCTCTAATGGCTCCGGCATAAATAATAATATCGGCCTTGACAATGACATAATCTAAAAATTCTCGATATCCATCCTGATCATGATAAGCACATATATTATTGGCAGCGCATCTGCAGCACCCCAAACAAGGCCCTTTAATGTCCAGGTCATTCAGGTTGATAACCTCGGGGGGCTGCCCAAAACAGGAGGAATAGGTATTAATCATTTCCAGTAAATTGTAGTCACTATCCAGCGCATCAGTGATTATGATTACCTGTTTTTCAGTAGTTATTTTTTCAGCAACCGCTTCTCCCTGATAAGTAAAGTCATTGTTTTTAAGTGGGGCAAACATCTTGCTGACCTTTAAGCCTTCTTTAATGGAGGTTATGAAGTTAGCAAAAAAATCTTTTAAATTTTGCTGCATTTTACTTTGCAACAAGTCATGCATATCATGTGACAGATAGTCGGTGTACTTCATATTGAGGTCTTCACAGGTTGCTCGCATGAAATCATGGGCAATGTTGTCTGCATAATGAATTGATGTTGAGAAGACTGCGGTGTATTTATTTTTAAAACAGGAATGACATTTTTCCGATACTAATTCAATAAATCTTTTATAGGTTGATGGTACGGTGGTATAGTAAACCGGAAAAGCCCATATTACCCCATCTGAATCCTGGATTTTTTGGCCCAGTAACTTTAGCTCTTCCTCGTTGGCCTCATATTTTTTGATATTCCTGGCTATATGCACGTATTCAAAGTAGTGTTCAGGATAATGATGTTCAATATATTTAACAGATTGGAGGGTCACACTTTTTTCAGCTTTGGGGCTGCCACTTAAAACAATGATTTTCATATAACTTAACTCCTTTCACAGTTACGGCTATATCATACTAAACAGCCTTAGTCGGCGTCTATTGATTTAGTCTAAGATGCATTATTAGCTATGCAAGATACAAAATTTTTAACTTCCACTTAATTAAAAACCAAAGGAACAACCGGTTTCAGACCATTATTACAATTTTATTCTTCGGTTTCAGTTCCTACTAAAAACTATATTCTGGTACGTAGTGAAACAGAATTTTATCTGACAATTGCTTTCATATGGCAGTTTCCAGAGATAATAAAAGTATTGAAAATCTTAACAATTTATTAAGATTCTGAAAAAGCTTTTACTGTTCTTGACAAAACCAAATTAAGGCCTTAAGATTATTTCGACTGTACTAATATATATAGTACAGTGCCTGAAATGGATTGTAATTTATTTCTATGCTTAATGTCAGTATATTAAATTTTAGATTATGTTAAACAATTTGCTCATTTTTTTTATTTACAAAGTATTACCGTTAATATATAGTTTATTATGCTTAATCTTAATGCAAATTTGGGATTATTTAGGGAACTATTGGGGAGCAATAACAGTCTATTTTAAGTGAGTGTTTACATAAAATTTTTTGCATTTTAAGGAGGTGTGCTATGAGTAAACCTATTATTATAGTTAATGATGTCAGCAAAGTTTTTCTCATGGGAAAAGAACGTGTTCTGGCCTTAAAAAGGGTTAGTATCGAGTTCTATCGGGGTAGAATTTACTGTATTGTAGGTACATCTGGTTCAGGCAAATCAACATTACTTAATCTATTAGCTGGTCTTGAGAAACCAACGAGGGGCAACATTGTTTATTTTGGTAAAGAAAATATTGTAAAAATGGGTGAAAGAAAATTAGCTAAGTTTAGGAGAGAAAATATAGGTTTTGTATTTCAGTCCTACAATTTGTTAAATCAGTTGACAGCTTGGGAAAATGTTTCTATGCCTTTAATTTTTAAGGGCTATTCCAAAAGGATGAGAAGGCGGGCTGCCAAAGTTATGCTACATAAAGTAGGTTTAGGTGACAGAGCGCAACATCTCCCTACTCAAATGAGTGGAGGCCAGCAACAACGCACTAGTATAGCTCGAGCTTTTGTCAGTAGACCAAAAATAGTTTTTGCAGATGAACCTACGGGTAATTTGGATACAAAAACCTCTATTGAGGTAATGGAGTTAGTGACTGGTATGGCCAGAAAACTGGGGCAAACCTTAATAATTGTAACTCATGACCGGGATACAGCAAGCTATGCAGATACAGTTATTACTATGCGTGACGGAATAATACTCGATATAACAGACAAGGCGGAGGTAGAGAATGAATAATAAATTAAAGTATCTAATAATATGTGTTTTAATGCTGGCAATAGTAATTTCACCGCTTCTTATTCAGACGGCTAGTGCAGAATCTATAGATATGCAGTCCAAGGAACCAAAATTATTTATCGAAAATTCAGATTTGCCAGAGGTAACTATTGGTGATGAATTCGATTTAAATCTGGTAATAAACAACGACAGTATTTATACAGCTAAAGAAATAAAAATAACCCCTGTATTAGATGGCGGTGTTTTTGAGTCCTGTGAGTTTATGACAACAAAAGATTTAACAAACATAGTAGCAAATAAGAGCGGGACAGTAGACTTTAAGTTTAAAGTAAGTCCATCTGCTAAACCTGGAGTATATCCACTGCAGTTTAACTTTAGATACAGAAATATGTATAAAGTGTACTATGGACAAAATGGTGACAGATCAAGAACAATCTATTTAAAAGTTGTAGATACCCCAGGTTTGCCAGAGGTCGATATTGACTCAATGATAGTTGAACCCGAAAAAGTTAAAGCGGGTAGATTTGTGGATATTAAACTGAATTTACTAAACAGCGGGGTACAAGAGGCTAAAGATATCGAGTTAACTCTGGGAGGTCTGTCTGCAGAAGGTTTCTCTATTTACAATGATTTAAATAGCAGAATGATAGAGACCTTATCAGGTGGAGAAAGCACTAGTTTTACATATCAATTAAAAGCTGATGACGACATGAAAACGGGAGGACATAAGCTAAGCTATGTAATAGAATTCAAAGATAAATTTGATCGTGAATATAAACGCGAAGCTGATTTATATATTGCTGTATTAGCTAAAGATGATGAAGACGAAGAAGACGATAGTAATACTATACCCAAAGTAATCGTTTCTGAATATAGTACTAATCCTCAGGTAGTGGATGCTGGCAGCAACTTTGATTTATCTCTGACTTTTTTCAATACAAGCAAAATAAAAACGGTCAGAAACATAAAGATATCATTAGGTGTTAATGAAAGATCAACTACCTCAGGCAATATTTTTGCACCAATCAACAGTAGTAATACCCTGTATATAGATGAGCTGGAGCCTGAAGGATCTGCCTTTAGAACTATGCCTTTTCATGCAGTAAATGATGCTCAGCCTAAAACTTACAATGTAGTTGTTACTTTTGAATATGAAGATAAACAGGGCAAAGAGTACGAAGCAACAGAAGAAATAGGGATCAGGGTCATTCAAAAACCCCGCTTGGAAGCTAACGAACCTAAAATCCCAGAGACGTCGCTTGTAGGAGAGTATATTCCCTTAGAAATTGAATTTTACAATATGGGCAGAACAACAATCTACAACTTGCTAGTATCTGTGGAGAGTGAAAATCTTGATATAGATACGCCCAGCAAGTATGTAGGTAACTTTGATTCAGGGCGCAGTGAGTATTTTGACACAGGCATTACCCCTATTGAGGAGGGGCAGGCCAGCGGCGTAATCCTGTACAAATTTGAGGACTCAGCTGGCGAAAGTATGGAAGTGCGTCAAGAATTTGTTCTCAGCGCAGAACCACGGCCTGATCCAGGGGTAAATCCCAATGAAAATCCAGGTGGCGGAATAAATAATCCTATAATGGATCCAACCAAACCGCAGCCAGGCATGGAAGAGCCAGAAATAGAAAAACCATTATTTCAAAGGCCGATTACCTGGGTAGGTATTGTTGCCTTATTAGCATTAGTTATTTGGCTGCTTTATAGAAGAAAGAGGAAGAATAACGCCATAGAAGATGCTCTGATTAAGGAACTGACTCTCAATGAATAAATTAGATATTTTAACTATGGGGATACGTAATTTGTGGAGACGCAAATTACGTACCTTACTGACACTATTGGGAGTTGTTATTGGGGCCTCAGCTATAGTGATCATGATTTCATTAAGTATTGGAATAGAAGTGGCTACCAGAAAACAGCTAGAAAGCTATGGTGATTTAAACAATATAGAGGTTTGGAGTGGCCATGGTGAGCAAGGTGAAGTGCATTTAACAGAAGAAATTTATGAGAAGCTGGAAGAGCTGGAAGGCATAGAAGCTATCACTCCTATTATCAGCACTTATGTTACTTTTATGAGTGGAAAATATGAGCTTTCAGATCGAGTTATAGGTATTAAGCCTGAGGCATTTCCGGTTTTGGGTTTAGAGTTGGATCAGGGAAGACTGCTGACAGCCGACGATGAAATGGGAGTTATATTTAATAAAAATAGCTTACTTAGATTCGAAAAACCCAGCAGAGATGGCTCTGTGGGCGGAGGAAGAATGCATTTTTACCGGGGTTATTTTGGCCCCAGAAATGAAGAGGAGGAGGAAGAACCTCCAGTTGATGTGCTGACTACTAAACTTCGGCTTATGGTTGGTAACAGGAGCAGTGATGACTCATCAAGACCTAAGATTTATAAAGCTGAAGCGGTTGGGATTTTAACCAACGATCGATCAAGCCAGTTCTCGTATAGGAATATTATGCACCTTGATACGGTGAAGAGACTTAGGCAGGAGTACGACAGAATGCACGACAGAGCCTCAAGTAAAGAGGTTCAATATGAGCAAGTCTTTATTAGAGCTAAAAATGTCGATTCTGCTCAAAAGCTATGTGAAGAAATAGAAGAAATGGGGCTGGGATGCCACAGTATGAGTGCCTATCTTAAACGTATGGAAGAGAACACTCGAACAATTAGAATGATACTTGGGGGAATTGGTGTTATATCAATGCTGGTGGCGGCGCTGATGATAGCTAATACCATGGTTATGTCAATCTATGAAAGAACAAAAGAAATAGGCATTATGAAAGTGTTAGGAGCTGCCTTAGGAGATATTGGTCAACTATTCCTGGTCGAATCAGCTTTAATCGGTTTAATAGGCGGTGTGTTTGGTATAGCTGCCAGCTATGGTATATCTGAGCTAATGAATACTTTTATGGGGAGCGGTTTATTTGGTAATCAACTGCCCGAGGGCGCTGCTATCTCTGTTATACCATTTTGGTTAATACTTTTGGCAATTGGTTTTACCTCCATTGTAGGTTTAGTATCTGGATTATATCCCTCTGTTAAAGCTATGCGCATCAGTGCATTAGAGGCGATCAGAACAGAGTAAAACTGCAAAAGGCCTGTGATATATTAATTTAATACTAAATAATGGAGGTGTAAAATTGAAAAAATCAGGGCGCTTCGCAATAAGTCTTTTGTTGCTCATAATCCTTAGTACATCTGGAATGGTAACTGTAAATGCCAGTGATTCAATTGAACCGAAAGTATATATTGAAAACGGCGAGTTACCAGTAGCTAAAGTCGGCAATGAATTTACCCTAGTACTAGCATTGGCTAACAAGAGTAAGTATCTAGCAAAAGAAATAAAAGTTACTCCTCAGATTGACGAGAGCTGGTTAGAATTAAGTGATTTGGTGGATTACCAATTAGTTGATAGATTAATTAGCACTAAAAATGAAGAAGTTACCTTTAAGTTTAGGGTGAAAGAGACAGCAAAAACAGGGGTATATCCTCTGACATTTGATATTAGCTATAAAGATGCCAGTAATAGAGTATATAGCAGTAATGATGCCAGAAGCAGAACTATTTATATAAAGATTATAGATGGAGAATCTGTGCCTGAAATTATAGTTAAGAATGTATTGGTGTCACCAGAGCATCCCAAGGCCGGTCAAGATGTTGAATATGATCTTGAAATTGTGAATTTGGGCGAAAGACCAGCAAGTGATGTTACTTTTTCATTAGAAGAATTGTCACCAGAGAATTTTACCATTAATAATGGTATAAACAAATTACACATCAGAACTTTAGATGGTGGAGAGAGTACTACTTTAAGTTATGCACTTAGTGTTAATGAAGAAATGAAAACAGGGGTATATGCTTTAAAATATAAGATTGCATTTAAAGATCAATTTGGCAGTGAATACGCTAGTGAATCTGAGTTTTATACATCCATCTTAGCTAAAGATGATGAGATTGATGGAGATAATCCTGCGCCTAAAATAATCTTGTCATCATATAAAACGTCACCAGGCATTGTTATGGCGGGAGGTATCTTTAATCTGGATGCTTCGTTTTATAATACAAGCAAAACGACAAGTGTTAGAAATATTAAGGTAACAATGAGTATGAAAGAATCTGATGATGATGCTGATGATGATAAGCCTATTATTTTCACGCCGGTTAATAGTACCAATGTCGTGTACATTGATCAACTCCAGACAAATCAATCTTCAGACTGTTCTATAGCTTTTAACGTGGCCAAATCTGCTGAAGCCAAAACCTATATAATGGTTTTGAAAATGGAATATGAAGATAGGAATGGTAATCAGTATGAGGCTGAGGAGGAAATATACATTAGAGTTTCCCAAGTGCCAAACCTTGGTATTGATAATATTAATTACAGAGGAGAGGTCGGGTTAAATGAAGACTCCTGGTTCAGTGCTTATATCTACAATAATAGTGGTGTAGAGATCTACAACTTATTGGTAAAAATTGAGGGTGAGAACATTGAACCTGCAAAATCTGCTTATTATGTTGGCAGTATAAAAAAGTACAACAGTGAAGGCTTTGATACGACAATTAGAGCTACTGTAGAAGGCAAATTGACTGGATTTGTGACATTTACATACGAGGATGCTGCAGGTAAGCAATATGAACAGAAAAAACAGTTTGATATAACCAGCACAAACTATTACGATTACTTTAGACCAGATGAGGAAGAAGAAGAACCTGAACCTTCATTTGCTCCTCTACTAAAAAAAGTATTGACATGGGCAGCTGTCTTGCTGGCCGTCATAATAACTGTAGTTATCTTATTAAAAAGACGAAAAAAGCTAAAAAATAGAGCTATAGAAGAGCAGCTGATCAATGAAATTATGAATAAACAGTAATGGTATCAAAAAGCAATAATAGCTGAATTGTCTTTGTTGAAGATTATAAAAGATAATTTCACACTTATTTCACACTTTTACTATTGATTAACCACAATAATAGTTAGAATATTTGGCATAATAAGTATAACATTAATTATATATATTCTGATAAAGGTTAAATAAGTGTATTTAATCAATGATTGAAGCTATTGTTGCTATACGCAGCCTTGTGATATACAAATAGCTTACGCTAAATTGGAGCGTGACAGACACGGCAAAAAAGGATTAGAGAAAAGGCCAAAGCACCTGTTAAGACAGGTGCTTTGGCTTTCTAGCATTAGGATTCAAAAAATTTAACTGCGCCATGTTAATTTGAAATAATGTATTATTTTGCATATAATTTAATCAGTAGTATGAACACAAAAATACCTGCATCTAAATATTTTCTCTTCATTTAGCCTTTCACAAATGTATTACTATTGATTTAACATCTTAAAACAGCACGATTTTAACTATTGAAAGCAAATATTATATTGGTCAGCTATGGGATTGATATTATAGTTATTGACCTTAACTGGAGGACAAGCTATGGGGCCTGTTATTGAAGTAATAGATGTACACAAACAATATAATAATGGAATAGTAGCTAACAAAAAGATTAATTTGTGTATCAATGAGGGTGAAATATTTGGTATATTTGGCCCTAATGGAGCGGGAAAAACTACCTTAATTAAGCAAATAACTACTCTAATACGACCTACATCGGGCAGAATAAAACTGCTCAATAGATTTATTGATCAATACCCTGCAGTTGCGGTTAACAACATAGCATATTTAGGCCAGACTGCCTCAGCTTTTAATGCTTATCGGTTTGACGAGATAATCCTCCATGCTGGCATACTTAGAGGCCTTAACAAAAATGAAGCCATAAAGCAGACTGATTATTTAATTAACAGGTTCAAACTCGATAGTAAACGCAAGAGGTTGCGATACCAATTGTCCGGTGGCGAACGAAAAATGTCGATGATATTGGCCACCTTTATTGGGTACAAGCCGATCTTGATTTTAGACGAACCGACTAATGAGTTGGACCCTGCCTATCGAGCTATGGTTTGGGAGTATCTCCTGGAACATAATGAGGTTAACAATACTACAATTATACTGGTAACCCACAATGTATTAGAGGCAGAAAACGTCGTCAACAGAGTTGCTATCATTGATCAGGGTGAGGTCTGTGCATTGGGCACTTTAGGTGAACTGAAATCTCAAATAAGTGATGAGGTAAAAATAATTGCCACACTCAAAAAAGAAGTTTGCTTGTCAAAGTTAAAGTACAGCATTAAAAAGATTCAAAAGAATAAATACTCTATTTTATCAAATACCAGGGATATGCCAAATGTGTTTGACAGTATGGTAGATCATATTGGCTTACATAATATTGATGATTTCAGAATATCAACGCCCACTCTTGAAGATGTGTACACTAAATTAACCAGGAGAGATTGGCATGACTAAAGAAAACAGTCTAAAGAGGTTTTTTGTAAACTATTGGTGGATACTTAAAGGTGAGCTATACTCCTTGCGGATTCAGTGGGTATTCTACATAATGCTTATTTCAATTTCTCCGCTTAGCTACCTGTTTTTTCTCTGGTTTTATGGCGGAGGTGGTGACCCAAGTGCTAATCTTTACACTGTAACAGGGGCAGTCGCCAGCAGCGCTGTGACAGCGGCAATGTTGGGATTAGGGCAAAGCATTGGTGGATATCGTCAGACCCATGTCATGGAGTATTACGCCACTTACCCGATATCAAAGTTATCATTTGTCTTGGCATTGTCCTCAAAAGGAGTAGTTTTTGCCTTTCCTTCTGCTTTAATAATAATGATAATCGGAGGAGCAAGTCTGAATGTTCCTATAGTAAGTAATTTATTACCTGTTATAATGGTCTATTTAGTCGGGGCTTTCAGCCTGGCAGGCGTTGGTGCTATAATCGGCTTTTATAGCCCTACCCCTAAAGCTGCCAGCATGACAACTCAAATTATCAGTCCTTTGATAGTCTTATTTGCACCAGTTTACATGCCCTTGGTTAACCTGCCCAGGTTTCTGCAGTTAACCTCATATGCCATACCCACCACTTACGTAGCAAGAGGGCTGAGAGAGGCCCTGACAGCCCCTTTTTCTAATATGTACTGGACCAATCTGCTTATTCTACTGGCCTTTACAGTTCTGGGACTGGTTGCAAGTGTATATAAAACTAACTGGCGAGTTACCTCAACAGAAGCCAGATAAAAGTACTCGCCAACCAATCCGCTCGGTCTTGCATCCCTTTCAGAAATCCATCTTCTGTTTAATCCAATTCGCATTTTCTTTCCTGGATAATACCTTGGTAAACAGTCTCGCTATCAGAAAATTTAAAAAAAATTAAAAAAAGTGGTAAAAAGGTCTTTAAATCAGGTGCAAATTGTACTATAATGTTAGAAAAATAATACATATTGACAATTATTAACTTTAAAAAATAAATTATATTAATTATATAGTAAAAAGTTAATTAAGTATATTCAAACAATGATCACTTTTAAAATGCATTTATGGTATATTGAAAAAAATTTGATTAGCAAAAAACGTAGACATGAACATAAACTACAGGTTTGGATAGCATCTATATTCTTAATACATTTTAATTAGAATCATACATAATTCGCTGAAGTTGAATATGCAATGTAGTTATTTATCAGAAAAACAAGATAGATTTTTCTTTTAATCCCAATGTCAAAATTCTAATCTACCATGGCTGGTCTATATAGTTTTTTCTAACAGTAGGGGTTCTAAACGAATGTTCAATAGGGGTGGTTCAAATGTATGCGATATTAGCATCATTATCTTACAAAAATATCATTAGAGCAGCTATTGGCAGTATTCGCACTACTGTATATGAAAGCTACGGTGCGATAGACATAAGACGAGCTGTCAATAAAATCGGCAGATTAAATATCAGTATGCTGATATTGCAGACTGACGTAGCCTCGGCAACAGAGATACATGAAGCAGTAAAAAAACTAAAAGTCATGCGACCAAATACCAGAATTATCCTGATTGCACCAGGGTGTAAACCGGGTGACAGCTTGATAGCCAGTTTAGTGGCCAAAGGAGTATATGATATTTTATGTCCTGATTTAGAGGAAGACTTTAGATATATAGCTCACAGCCTGCAGCTTATCATAAATGGCCCACCGGCAAGTTATGCCGATGCTGCCAGGTGGGACATAAGTACACTTTTAGTGAGAGAAAAAGAGATAGCAACAGTACCTGTTATTACTGCAATTGTTGTCAACATGGCAAAAAGAGCTGGTTCTACATTTGTTTCAACCTCTCTGGCAGCTGCTATCAATGATTGCAAGATTATCTCCGCAGTGATTGAGGTGCCCACAAAACCGCATCTTTTCGATGCTTTAGGTTTAGCTTTACTAGAGCAAAAAGGAACTGATTTTTACAGCTATCCTCATGCTATTGCCAAGGATGGACAAACAGAGGCTGGAAAAGAGTTTAGTAGCGATGGGGTAATTTGGCTGGTACCCGACTCAAGAGAAGGGAGGCTCAAGAAATGGAACTATTCACAAATGATTCGTCTTTTATATTGTTGCAAACATGCTGGGGCACTCATTGTAGATGTAGGTGATTTTTTTAGGGAGGACTATGTAGATTTGCTGATGTCAGCTGTTGATATTGTGATAGCTGTAATTGACCCTTTACCAACTCAGATAATTCAGTCAGAAAAAAGAATTGAACGAATGATAGCACATCAAAAAAAGGGTGTAAATGTAGTCTATGTCGTGAACAAGTGGTGTGCTGGAATCAGACGTTCTGACTTCCTGAAGCTGGTTAATGTAAAGCCAAGAGTGTATATACCTGTAATTAGCTCCTACGATATCTATCAGGCGGCGTATGCCTGTCGTATACCATATGCCCTGCCAGCGATAAAGAAGCAGTTAAAAGATCCGCTAAGTAAAATTGTTAGACTTCTTTTACCAGCTAATATCCAAAATAATATCGTTTACCAGCATCTGCAAACATAACAAAGGAGAAATACTCATGTTTTGGATGTTCAGAAACAAGCTTTTTCTGTCATTATTGTGTATCTGTATATCTGTTTTGTTTGCCTTTGTTATTGCCCCCAAATACGAAACTTATATCAATAAAACTGTTGAGGTTGTGGTTTTGAACAGAAATATACCTGTTAATATGTTGATAAGTGAAAGCACCGTTACTACAAGATCGATGAGGTTAGCTGATATCCCCAGCGAGGCAATTACTGATAAAAGCCAGGTCATTGGCCAATATACCGGGGTGCCAATTTTTAAGGACGATTTTATCACCAAAGAGAAATTAGTGTCTCAAAAGTCCGAAAATAGCTATTTAGTTCAGCTTAAGGGAGAAATGACAGCAGTAGCAATCAGTGTACCCAGTTTGGCATCTGCTCTGGCTGGTCAGATCAGGCCTGGAGATATTGTCAGTGTTGTTGCTTTCAATCAACGAGAGAAGCTAATGATCAGGTTCCAGGAACTGGTTTTGTTAGAGGTTGCCGATGTGGTCAATGCCGATGGCCAGAGTATATATCAAAGCACCAGATCTCCTTTTGCAGCTGTAGCCTCTGCTGTTACCAAGAAAGATTCAGTTCCCAGTTCGGTAGTTTTATTATGTACTTTAGATCAAGCCCTTAAGCTGGTAGAAATCGAGAATCAAGGTACTATACATTTAATATTTAGAGGGCGGGGAGAAACCGCCAATAAATTAATGGAGGTGAGTAGTCATTGATAATTGCGGTCTGGGGAACCAGTGGCTCTGGGAAAACCACACTGGCGACTCAATTAGGCTGTGAGCTGGCCAGAACCAAGCTTTCTTTAGTAGTAGCCGGTTCTTTAACCCATAGCTCTGTCCAACATTTTTTTGGAATAACTGAGCGAAGAAAATCACTGAAAAAAGTACTGCACGATACCGACAGGTTAGCTGACAATGTAATCAACTATCAACAGCAGAAAAATCTTTTTCTTTTGGATCTTAGCTCAGTAGACAATTGCTTACAGCAAACTGATATAACTGATGACCAGGCCGAAAAGTTATTGAGTGCAGCTAAAAGATTGTTTGAAGTGCTGATCATTGACTGTGCCGTTAGTTACAACAATCCAATAACCAGAGCCGCTTTTTTGCATTCCTCTCAGGTTCTGCATGTTTTATTACCTACTCCTGAAGCGGTATCCTTTGCGTTGTCTCATCAGATTTTAATCAGTCGTCTGAATCTGGAAAGCAAAATGTTGCTTATTCTCAATCAAGACCGAAAAACAGTAAGGTACAAAAATATAGCTAAAATACTGGACAATGACATTGACATTGCCCTGCCCTTTTGCTGCGGCATAAATAGGAGTTCTACCATTGGCGTACCGCTGAATATCTCGGGTTCACGCAGCAGAGAAGAGGGAAAATATCTTGCTAAACTGAAAACATTAGCTAATTTACTGGCTGGTTCAAAATCATTGAACAAGAGGGTACTTGGATATGAGCTATAGGACGATACATGAAGTAATTAATAATCATGTGTTACTGAACACCAGCGTGAATAAAAATTTGGTTACAGATGATGCCTATCATAAACATTTAAATAGACTGAGAAATTGGTTGTCTGCTGAGTATGCTTCAGAGCTGTCCAGAACCATTGGTGATGAAACTGCAAAAGATAGAGTCAAATCTCTGATCAGGTTATACACCCATAACAATTCACTGTCAGTAGCAAATGAAAGCTACGAACTGCTAATAGATAAGTTCTATGATGATTTAGCTGGTTTTGCTTTTATCAACAAGTACTTGTTTGATGAAAATGTTGAAGAAATAAATGGAAACTCCTGGAATGATATTGAAGTTGTTTATGCTGACAAGTGGCATAAAATTGACGAAGCTTTTAGCAGCCCGCAGCATGCAGCTGATATAGTGAAGAAAATGATGCGGGTTGGAGGAGTAACCTTAGATGAAAAGAAGCCGGTAGGAGACAGCTATATCTCCACCGGAGTCAGGGTTTCAGCAATGATTCCTCCGATAATCGACAGTAGTATCGGAGCGGTGTTTTCCTTGAGAAAGCAAAAATCTCGTGTATTTAGCATGGGCGAACTGACTGCTACCCAGACATGTACTGAGGAAGAATTTAACTTCCTGAAAATTTGTCTAAACCATGGTGTAAGCGTAGGAATTGCCGGTGCAACATCCTCTGGTAAAACCACTGACATTATCTCACTGTTATCTGCCGTTGATAACGATAAAAGAATTTATGTTATTGAGGACACCAGAGAGACATTTATTACACGCAGTAATTCAAATGGAAAAGTAGAGAACAGGGTTGTTTACACCAAGACCAGGCCGAATCTGCACCAGGAGCGCAATATCAGTGCAGCAGATTTGCTGCGGGCCGCCATGAGATATCACCCTGACATAATTGTACCAGCGGAAATGCGTGATGAGGTTGCTATGGTAGCGGTAGAAGCAGGAAGAACCGGACATACAATATTGGCAGGGCTTCATGCTAATAATGCTGTAGAGGCATATGACAGAATATTGACAATGTGCCTGATGTCAGGTACCAGATTATCAGAGGGGTTGTTGATGAGACTAATTATGAGTGCTTTTCCGATTATGGTTTTTAAGGCTCAATTACCTGATAAAACAAGAAAAGTAATGCAGATTTATGAGGCATTAAGATTTGACCCAGTTAACAATACGTTGGTTGGCAACATCCTTTTTCAGTATGTCATAGAAGGACGTAAATTGTGTCAGGACAAGACCAGAATTAAAGAAATGTTGGGATACCACAAGCAGGTTAGCAAAATAAGCAAGCGTTTGGCAAACAGATTGATGGCTAACGGATGTGAAATAAACTTAATTAAGGAATATGCTCCAAGAGACTGGTATCCAGGAGAAGAGGGGTTTTATCTGTGAGGTGGCTTATTTTCTTAAGTACTTTTGCGGGGCTTTCCGTAATCATGAACCTCTCAATACTTGACATTATGCGGGAACTTAAGTCTTGGAGTAAATCAAAAGCAGTGAAGGCTAGAAAGCTGAAAATGAAACAGCTGTTAAATTACAGCGACTTAAAACCATATCATAGGTATCTCAGAAAAATAGAACTAACACTGGATTCAGCAAAAATAGGCATCAGTTCAGATGTATTTTTGCAGCTATCATTACTGACTGCGGTGCTGGGTTTGTCTATTGGTTTGTTCCTGAGTAATATACTGCTAGCTATGGTCATGACAACAGGTTTTTTCTTCATGCCATTGCTGTTCCTCCATTTTTTACATTATAGATACATGAAGACATTGAATGACAGTATTAATCTGGGCCTTTCCTTATTAACGAATACCTATCTTCAAATAGAGGATTTAATAATATCCGTTAAGGAGAATGTCTTTCGAGTAGAGGAGCCATTAAAGCAGGTCCTGCTGGAATTTATAACCGATGTTGAAATCATAAATCCCGATGTGAAAACTGCTATCACCAATATGAAGGCCAAAGTAGAGAATAAGTTTTTTGGGCGATGGTGTGACATTTTAATTCAATGTCATGATGACAGAGATTTCAAGAATGTACTGCCAGCTATTGTTACTGAAATGTCAGATGTACGAAAACAGCAGGCTGAGCTCGATAAAACCCTATACCCTGTTTACAAAGACTTTTTTAGCGTTTCATTAATTACCATAGCCAGCTTACCTGTCATTCAGGTACTAAATATTAGCTGGTATCATATCTTGATGAATACCCTGGCAGGAAGAGTAATTGTTGCTCTGGTTTTTCTGATTATTTTCGCTGCAACGGGTTATGTAATTATATTTAACAAGCCAGTAAGTATCTTGTAAAGGGTGTGAATCAGATAAATCCCGTTTTTAGAATTATCATTCTCAGCTCAGTGTATTTTGGCGTTTACAGCCTGATGACTTTTTTGATAACAACCACTGAAGCCAGAGCTATAAAAATGTTAAAAGCAATGAAACCAAAAGAAAAACGAAGTAGTTATGCCAAGTATATTCGTTTAGCTGGCAAGTGTTTTAGCAAATACATAATCCTTCAACCATTTTACAAGCAGAAATTAAAGCGGCAGTTGGAAAAAGTGGGTGAAAAAGAAAAAACTCCACAAGAGCATATCGCAGAAATCTGGGTTACAGGTTCAATCTGGGCCTTGTTAGGGGTCATGTTTTGGATCAGCACCTACTACATGGTCAGCATGGGGTGTTTCTTAGTGGGTCTGGCAGCTACGGTAAATAAGGCTCGGGAAATAGAGCATAAAATAAGCGAGATTAACGCCAGCATTGAACTGGAATTACCTCAATTTATCAGGTCATTTGGGCAGGCCTTAAACAGTGAACAGGATATTATTAAAATACTTGAAAAATACCGCCAGATATGTGGCAAAGCATTCAGATACGATTTAGATATTTTAATTACTGAATTAAAAACCGGCAATTATGAGGAGGCCTTATACAGATTTGATCAAAGACTTAATATTCCAGTTGTTACATCACTTGTTGCAGGCTTGGTTGGCACGTCGAAAGGCATAGATCATAAAACATTTTTTTACATTTTGGAACGAGATATTAAGCTGCTGGCAAACAGCAATTTGCAGAAAATGCTTGATAAAAGACCGCAAAAAATAAAGCTGGCTTCAGTAATTGTGGTTATCAGCTTTATTACCATTTTTACTTATCCGTTGATAATAAACATCTTGGATGGCCTGAAAATATTTAAATAAGGAGTGATGTACATGAAAAAAAATAAGCTTAGGATTTTAGCCCTGATCAGCAGTTTTTCAAATGAAGGCAGTATGTTTACCGAAACCCTGATGAAAATTGGAATCGTTATAATCGTAGGCGGTGTTTTAATATCGGTTCTCGATACTCTAATACCGGATTTGTTCAGAGATGTAATAGCTAAGATAAGGACCGTTTTTGAAATTACTGGCTAAATGGGGAACGCTAAACTGCCTTTCTGGCAAAAACAAAGTGGAAAACTATATATTACTGACTTATTTAGAATACTGGTTATCATGTGCTTATTATTCTCTTTTATTTACCTGCCCAAGCCCTTTGTTAAGTACATCCAGCTGTCTAATTTATGTGAGAATATAGTACATAACATAGAGGTTTCCGGAGCTGTCACTGTTGAAACTCATCGATTGATAGCTGATTTAAAAGCAGTATATAAAATTGAGCCCCAAATAATAATTGAAGGTAATTTTATAGATTTTAACGGTGAGCGGCGAATACAGTATCAGGAACGTTTTACAGTTACAGTTGAGGATAGGGTTGAACTGAAAATCTTCAGACCATCGTTTTCCAATACTATTACTATCGGCTTACCCTTGAGAAAAAGCCTTGCTGGTGTCAGCCATGTATATTGGAGGAAAAATCAAATCTGATGAAATTAAGTAACAGGGGCTTTGCAGCTTTACAAATGATTTTAATCATTGGAATAATTATGATTCTGCTTTTAGAAATATACCGAGATTACTCAGTTCATAGTGGTGTTAAAAATGTAATGGAGCGTCTGGTTAATATCTCAATCAGTATGGCAATATCAGAGGACACTAAAGAAGGGCAAGCTATGATTGACGTAGCCTTAGCAGAAGACACCTTTAATAATTTACTGAGAACTGAGTTAGGGCTGACCTCCAACAACAGATTTGGTGAAGATTATCAGCTGTATATTGATTCGATAGTTATTGACAAGCTCCCTCCAGCAATAGAGGTTAAAGGTTTAATTGAAGTTTCTCCCTTTCTGTTAAGTCAAAGCATTTTAAAAGAGCTGAAAATCAGACTGCCTTTTAGAGTAAAATCTAAGACTCAACACATTGGTTATTAACACCTTAAAATTTATGTATCAAATGTAATACCAGAAGGAGAAGAAGAATTGAAAAAAGTAATGGGCTGTTGTCTACTATTTGTAACATTGATGGTTTTTAATTCTGTTAAACTCTCTGCAGAAGAGCGTGCTTTTTCAGACATACATGGTCACTGGGCTGAGGAATACATCATGAATCTTAATGAGTACGGATTAATAAGTGGATATGCAGATAACACATTCAGGCCAGATAATGTAGTAACCAGGTCTGAAATGATTTGTTGGGTAACCAGAGTAATTAAACTAAAAATGGGTGAAGAAAAATATAGAGAATCCTCTGCACCCAGAGACACAAAATTGTATGAAGTTAGTTCACCCATAAGTTTGAAGGATTATTTTAAAGGCTACTTGGACTTAAAGATGCCGGAAGAATACTGGGCCAAACAGGCCATTGAAGAAGGAAAATGGCTCAACATTTTGCCCTATGACAGCATGAGTATTCCCCAAAAAGTTTATTTGAATAGAGCAGACTATAATCAGCCGATATCCAGAGGAGAAGCGGCCTACTGTGTTACCAGAGCAGCGGAATGGTTCAGAGAAGAATTTCCTATCCCGGATAGAGTTTTTTACAGTTATGCCAGTGACCATATTACAGATGTAGATAACTGTCCCGAGTTTCCGGTGCAATGTTATGTAGCTTATTTGCAGGGTTTCTTCAGCGGCTACGAAGACAAGACGTTCAGGCCGGAGAAACAGATAACTAGAGCAGAGGTCGCAGTAGTATTGCTTAAACTGCTTGAGCCAGAGCGAGCTGCCCCTTTTTTACCAAACGAAGTGCCGGTTAAGCTCTATCATATGGATTACCGCCCGGACTACAGTACTATGCAGCTAAATGACATGATCCCAAGGCCGCCTCAACTATTGTATCCGCCCTATTACCGAGCTGAAAAAAGGGTAGTATATGAGATCTTAGATCTGGCTCGGATAATGGACAACTCTGCTGCGGAACTTAACAACTATGAAGAAGGTGGGTATCGCAATTTCAATTACAATAACAATGATGGAATACTTAGTATTAGTTTTTATGAAAGCTATAAAACATATATTAAGGGAACGTATTATAGTGAATTTTTAGAGGAGATCGATTTTGGACGTTTTAGAATCTATTTAGGTTTTTTAAAGACTGAGCATCCTAGGAATTCTGCTATTGTTCATGGTGGCAGGATTTATGAATTTAAGCTCAATAACCATTGGGAGAAGTTAAGGGCTTATCACTGGGATGCCATTGTAGATATTTGCAGTTTTTTACTTGAAGAAGATGCCGAGATATTACTAAACAAGATCAAAGAGTTTGGCAGCAAAACAGTATTTGAGTATAGAGTTGAGCACCTTGATTTAAATGACAGAAAAGTAAGCTACAGAGAAATAGAAAATGGTAATTTGATGATTGCAATTGAGGTTAAATAATTCCATGGAGAAAAACAATGAAGAAAGGTTTATTAATGTTGCTCGCAGTTGTACAGGTGATTAGTTGCCTTGTCCCTATTAAAGCATTGGGCTCAGAAAATGATCCTGAACTGTACCAGGGTATCAGCGGTAAGATTCCGTACGCTGCAGTTAAAGCAGAGCTGCCACTGGGCACGCCCCAGTACAACAAAGACAACCTCCCTTTGAATACCGAAATTTGGCAGGATAAACACCTGGTTGTCTATGGCGATTACACCACGGTAAACTACGGGGCTGCCAATGTAAAATACTATCATGAGGGTGATTATAACCATAAGGGTTCATTTTACTTCAGAGATAAAGAGGGCATCAAATGTGAGTACCGTTATTTGGGCTATACCAGGGCCGGCAACAAGTTCCCCAACCCCAAATTTCCGGCCGACTATCGTACCGATACCCCGCCCGAAGATATCACCTGGTATGCCCACCCGTGGGCCCTGCAGAAACACTATATGAAAAATCCTGGTTACACTAATGATCGAATACTGGACAGACCAGAAGATAATCTAAAAGCTATAGAATACATCAACGCCTCTCTGGATTGGAGGATTAATAAAGCCATTGACGGTGCCACCAGACAGCGCCTGGGCAATGCAGAGATTAAGGAGTTAAAGAACTTTCATTTTTTCAATGTCGATTCTCCTCCTTCAACGCATGCGCCGGGACGGGGAAGAATGATCAATCATTCCTACTCGAAAAAGCAGGATTACTATTGGACCTTTAGTATTCCAGCAGTAAAGGGTAAAGATCAGACTCCGGTAGCAGCAACTTGCACGATTTTAAATAAGAACGAACTGAATTTTGGAACCGGAGAGGAAAAAAAGATTGCTCTGGTAGAGGTCACCGGTGTATTACTCGATGAGTTCTGTTATGACCGGGTTGCAATAGGGAAATACTCGGGTGAACAGGTAGACGCATACGAGCGCTCAATCAATTATTGTCGGGAGGATATCAAGGACTGGA
>JANQLZ010000099.1 GCA_028280325.1 Bacillota bacterium | reverse complement strand
CTTAGTACCGTACGAAATACATCTTAGGACGTTGTGTTTTTACTACCGGCTGTTGGCTATACGTTTATGAAAGAATTACCCTATATCTGTTTGATATTTACTGCCTTTTCTTAACTTAATGACATTGGCTTCGCCCCTACTGTGCAAGGACCATTATATTTCTCAAGTAGTCTAGATTAATAAACTGTTTAGTAATTATAAGCAACCAACTGCACCCCGCTTGCTGTCAAGCGAGCCCAAACCAATTGAGTAGCAATTCCAGGTCGTTTACGAAGTAAACCCAATGCTATTTTGTCAGGCTTTTATTTAACTGCATGCTATATCCGCATCTTTATCCAACATCTGCCGATTATTACGCCTGTGTGACCAATACATGCAGCCCCATAAAAAGAGCAGGTAGCCCACAAAAGCCAGCAGGGTATAAAAATACATAATGGGTCTTCCGGTAATTGCCCCAAACACCGGTATGTTTAAAACAACCATCAGCGGAAAGCCAAACGGCAGAGCTATCGCACTTCCGACAACTATGTTTTCCGGCACATCTGTATCAAAATTCGGATCTACCTCTTTCAGTAAAGCCATGCCAGTGGAGATTGTCCCAGTCAGGTTACCGTAAAAACCTAAGATATTTTCTAAAGTGTATTTTTTATAAATCAGCTTGCCGACAAAAGAAACGTACAGAATAGTAACTATACCGCCAACTGTTGTCACCAGCAGTATTGGTAGAATAAAGTCTTTTAAGGCGTAAATCGAGATCGCAGCTATAGAGGCTGTAATCATAAAGTCAAAAGCAAACCCTGAAATACGCTGTAACAGGTAATTATTAGGACTGGCGCTGACAGCAATGCCCCTCTTTTGGCACAGCTTGATGATTACCCGGAACAGAATTGCATATACCGAGCCGATAATAAAGTGAAAACCCCAGAGCAGATTGTTCAGGGTTTCGCCAAAAGTACCCATCGGGGCCATCAGCCTGTTAATGCCTATCAGAGTCAGGTAGGTGGCCAAATAAACCACGCCAATTAAGCACACCTGTACTGAAAGCGAATCTATGGAGGAGTTAGGGGGTACCGCCACCGTTTTACTGACAATATTATCGGTTTTTCTGATCCGGAAAACATTTTCTCCTTTACGCTTTACTCCTTTGCGAATAAGCACATTCATGAACAGAACACCAATGATAATTGCCCATAAAAAACCAAAGGTAGCTACAGTTAAACCGATATTTCCTCCGCCAACCAGACCGATGTTTTCCCATTGACTGCCAATAGAGTAGGCCTGCCCCGGCCCCTGGCCAAATCCCAGCGGCAGCAGCAGCCCAAAAGTTGGAAACAGATTAGGCATGACAAACCTGATTAAGAGCAGGGTTATTGAAAAACCTACTATACCCTGTATTAAATAGGTTGAAACAATAAGTAAACCGGAGTTCAAACCATTTTTGGTTTTTTTCACAGAATTATCTTTCAAAGCCAAGGCAATAAAACCAATTGCCATCAGATGATAAACAATATTCCCCAGCCTGGCATTATCCAGGCTGAGCAGACCAAGAACATCATTGCCCAGAATCAAGCCCAGCAAACCAGCTAAAATAGCTGTTGGAACCAGAAACTCACGCAGGACTTTTATCCTTGTCTTCAGAAAATTAGCAACAAGAATTAATAGAGCGATACACGATAAATCAATCAGAGCTGTCCATGAATTACTCATCTTCAACCTCCACTGGATATTTACAGCGGCTAAAAATAGCCGTCAAATGCTAAAGCAGAGCAGCAATCTATTCATAAACTGCCATCCCCTGCTCTTCTTTTATGGTATTAATTGAAAAGTTCAGCATCTGGACCCATTTATAAGCAGACACTTTATCCTCAAATAGAAAGCGATGTAATTTGTTTCTACTGTAAAACTCCAGGATATTATTCCACTGAACTGTTTGGCCCAAGATTTTCAGCAGTGGAAATTTAACTTCCTGGCCATCATTGCCCTTAAAAACAAACTTGCTGTCAACTATAGAAATAACCCCCTGCCCCTGCAGCACGGCTGCCTTGCCCTGTTCACGACAGTGATAAATCGCTCCCGTATCCTGAAGTAAAGGCTTGTTTCCCTCAGTAGACTCAATCAGTTTCTGCAGCAATACCAGCTGCCACTTGTTCCACTCTTTGGGTGAATCAAAATAAAGCTTTCCTCTTTTAGCTTCGAAAAGGCCTTGCTCATTATAGGCAACCTTGTAATTGCAGGACTTGCATTTCAGGATATTGCGTCTTGATTTTAATGATCCAATAGTATGGCAATGCGGGCAGGCAAACAGGAAATACTCCAGATCTTCAGCTAAGTCCTTTCCGAAATAGGTGTTGCCATTTTGTTCCTGCCAGGCATACTCGTCGTGAAACAGACTGGTAGTCAGAGTTTTGTAGATATCATCCACACTGAGCTGCTTAATGCTCTCAGTGGTTAAAACCTTTTTGTAGGAAATAGATATCTTGCCCTTGCGTTTATGCCTTGCCCAACGGGGTAAGGCCAGGTAGCCCCCCTTCATGACAACACATACTACTGGTACCTTAAGCAATTTCACTAACTTCGCTGTCGGGTAATTAAGCTCGGAAGTGATTCCTTCCCAACTCCGTTTACCTTCGGGAAAAATGCCGACAACCCTTTTATCATTACAGGCTGTAATGATCTTTTTGATGGTCATGAAGTCGGACTTATTCTTGGTTTTCGGTATTGCACCCACATAGCGAAGCAGATTGCCCAAAATCGGCTTGGAAAACCAAATATCCGAGGCCACAAAACTGATCGGATTGTTGACATACATATTGATAATTATCGGGTCCCAGGTATTTAAATGGTTTGCTAACACCAAATAAGGGGGATCCAGGTCAATAGTGTCGTTAACCTCAATATCTATATTAAATGCTCTCTCGAAGTATAGCTTTTTCGCACCATACAAAATAAACCTTGCCACATTGTTGTTAATATAATAGGAGCGTTTCTTTCCCATTATCAACACCCTCTCATATTTAAAATGTATGAATTGTATTACTATATTAACAGTACAAAATCATCTTCTCAAATATTAATTTTAGCTGCAAATTAAAAATAGTAGCTTAAGAATATATGAATTTATTCTAAATTAGTTCTACATAATCACTCTAAACGACAACCATTAGTACTACAGCGCTTTTACACCATTATAGAATTGCTGAAATACCTGATTGACATAGTTTAACATTGAATCCTTTAATACTGAACTGAATATCAGCAATCCGTCCACCAGCCCTACCAGATGCAGTGCTGCGCTGGTTACATTTAGGCTTGACTGCAGCTCTCCTTCGCTGACTCCCTGCTGCAAGGCATCTTCGACAGCATGTAACAGCGAAGAATAGTTTTGCTCTATAGTGCTGCATATTTCCTTGGATTTCTGCATCATTTCAAACATATACAAACAGATATTTCTGCCTTTATGACACATCATCCCCACAGAAGACTGCATCACTTTAGCAATCTGGTCAACTTTATCCTGAAAACTCCCACTATCTGCCGCAATCGACTCAATCTCGTGAAATTTATTTTCATAGAATGACTGCGCTACCCCTATGGCCAACTCTTCCTTGCTTTTAAAATGGTGGTAAAAGCCACCCTTAGACATCTTTAACTGGTCTAACAGCTGATTCATACCTATTCCGTTGTACCCATTTTCTAAGAAATACGGTGTTGCTCTAGAGATAATTTCCTGCTTAGTTAAGGGCATAATTCCTCCCATCCATTTCACCTTTTAACACTAAAAAGCAATAACATACTAAAATACCAAACTCAATTATTACACTACCTTAAAGCTGAAAACGTGCTAGTGCCAAAGTAAGTATTAATGACAGACAGACTAGTCTGTTTTCATAGTAGCATGTTATTCTGACAGCGTCAAATTTTATGAGCTGGGATTATGGCGGGTTTAAACTATTTTTTGCTGGCGTACAGCTCAACAATACTTAACAGCACTTTGACAGCCTGTTCCATTGACTGTATTGGAATAAACTCCATTTGTCCATGAAAATTATGTCCACCTGTAAAGATGTTAGGACACGGCAGCCCCATATACGAAAGCCTGGCTCCATCTGTTCCCCCTCTGATAGGCGCAATTATTGGTTCAATTCCGTTTAGTTTCATGGCCTCACAGGCAGTGTCTACGATATGCATATGCTCTTCAATCTTTTCACGCATATTCTGATAGGAGTCTTGCAAATCCAATTCAACAGTACCTGTGCCGTAGGCACTGTTCAGGAACTGAACAACTCGTTGCAGATGCTGTTTTTTGGCAGTAAATTTCTGCCGGTCATGATCTCGAATAATATAATTCATTTCAGCCCGGTCAACATTGCCGCGAACCCAATTCAAATGGTAGAAACCTTCATACCCTTCTGTAAAAGCCGGCCTCTGATTAACAGGCAGCATAGCATTAAGCTCCATAGCAATTAACACAGCACTTTTCATTTTGTTTTTGGCTGAGCCGGGGTGAATATTAGTGCCATTAATGGCGATCTTTGCGGTAGCAGCGTTAAATGTTTCGTAATTAATGCTGCCTACTTCTCCGCCATCTACTGTGTAGGCCAGATCTGCTCCGAACCTGGCTACATCAAAATTCTCTACACCTCGGCCGATTTCTTCATCAGGGGTAAAGCCTATCCTGATTTCACCGTGTTTTACCTCTGGATTGCTGATAAGATATTCGGCAACCGCCAGAATCTCTACCATACCGGCCTTATCGTCAGCACCCAGCAGGGTTGTACCATCGGTGGTGATCAAATCCTGACCAATGTATTTACTCAAAACAGGGTAGTCGTCGACGGACATCACAATATTTTGCTGTTGATTGAGCAGCAGATCTCCGCCGGGGTAGTTTTTAAATACTTGAGGCTTAATATTTGCGGTCGGTACTGAGCTGATGATGTCTAAATGGGCTATTAAACCCACAGTTGGAACCTGATAGTCCAGATTAGACGGGATCGTGGCCATTATACAGCCAAACTGATCAATCTGGGCATCGACTAAGCCCATCTGCTGCATTTCTTTGACTACCTTTTGACCGAAATCAAGTTGCTTTTGGGTGCTTGGTGCAGTTGTAGATTCCGGGTCAGACGCCGTATCAACCTCAACGTATCGCAAAAACCTGTCGACCATATTCTGATAAATCTGCTTCACAGCTATCACTCCTTATTGATTAAATATTGTAGAAAGTTTAAACACTTTCACTGGTAATTATTATCGATTACTCCGCTCAATTTTTTTGATTTTATCCTTACTTAATTTGACCTAAAGCAATACGAATTGCCTGATCCATCAGCCAGGGAGTACGCTCCAGCAAATCGGGCCGGTAGACCCGCTCCGTAAACATATGCAAATCCTTGCCCCATGGACCCAGGTTAATTGAAGGTATCTGCAGTTCAGCGATTTTGCTTAATGGAATATTATAAACCTCACCCCATAAAGGCATATTGGGGATTAAATAGGGAATCACCTGTCCGGCATCTTGCAGCGAGGCATAACTCATGTCTGAAATAGCCGTATAAAAATGCTGTAAAACCAATTCCTGTTGATACTTTTTCAGATATATTTCAGCCAATTTTGGCTCGATTCCTGCAACACTGGCGCTGACTGCAGGCATTTTGGCATTAACCACATGCGGATAATACGGAGGGGCGAAGGCAATGACAACCACCGGCCGTTTATGGGGCAGTTTATCAACAATAAACTCAATTAGCAATGAGGTGGCCTGAGGCATATCGTATTCGTTATTGTAGATACCGTTATGTACTACCTCTAATTCCTGCTGCCACTCCTTTTTAAACTGCTCCCCGCCATGTTCAACTACCTGGTGGTAGATCTCCTCAAAGGTATAAACCTCCGGAACCCAATCATGTTCTGCAGCTCGCTGATAATAACGAAGGTAAGCCTCATTGTACCGGGTAATACGCTCGGTGAAAGCAGCAAGAGCTATGTCCTTCATTCGTTGAAGCACCTGCTCTGGGGAGCTGGTAAAGGTTAAAACACTGACATAACCAAAGGCGGTCTCCGGCATGGAAACATCGTATCCTTTTTTACCGTCCCTAAGGTACATCCAGGTTGGCGGCGGTGCTTTCTCACCATGGAATTCGTCACTAAACTCTTTGTTCAGCTCCATCCGGGTAGCTATACCTGCCAGCAAAGCGACCGGACTGAAGCCCTGAAAAACATTGCCGATATGAGCTCTGACCCCGCGCACAAAGAAAGAAGGCATCAGTTTTCCGATACTTCCACCGTATAAAACCGGTTTATCTGCGTCGATACGCACATGCGTCTCAACATCAATCAGCAATACATAGTTCAGGTTCATTTCCTGTTTAAGTTTACTCAGCAGCTTGACTGCAGCTCTCATGCCCGCTGACAGGGTTTCCTCATCGGGTACTGAAAGGTACAGCACATTTCCAGCAAAATCTGCTTCTAGGCCATACTGCTCTAAAAGCGCCAGCTGGATTGCTGCCCCGCCTTTCATATCTGCCACGCCTCTTCCAAAATACCACTCGCCACTGACTAAATCCTGTTTAACTTCATCGTTTAGTTTAAACCTGGTAATCTGCCTGGCCAGCTCCTGTGGATTACCTGCCAATGGACGCAAATCACTGTAATCATGAGTATCAACTGTATCAAGGTGATTGATAAGTACTACAGTCTGATCCCCTGTACCCCGCACCAGCCCCCAGGCAACTGAACGTTCTAATAGATCATTTTCTATTTTATACAGCCCACAGTTTTGGGGGTGATTTTGGAAATACTCCATTTCTCTTAAAACAGCTATAAACTCTTCTGCCATGGTTTTTTCTTCAACCGTAGCTGTTTCAGATGGAACATTTACTAATCTTAACATCAGCTTCTCAATGCGATTTCTCATATAATTATTACCTTTCCTTCAGAATTAATAATTATGACCTGTTCGTTTTAAGTACATAATTGCAACTACCCCTGAAACAATAAATTTTATGTATTATTCCGGGCAATGTCACTTTAAATATAATAATTTTTTAGTTATTTCCCGAGAAATAATGTATAAATGTGGAAGCAAAACCTACACTCACTATAATATTATACAATTTTTTGCAATACCCTTCATAAAGTTTTTAATAACTAAATTTATTTTCTGGATGTGGTATAATGAATGGAAGATAATACTATATTTATATAGCTCGATAATAAGTATAATCAACAACTGACAGGCTGAAATTTTAAATATGCCTGCCCAACAGTCAATATACTGTTACCGATAAAATTAAACTATTTGTGAAGGGTGATATTATGGAGGAAATCAAAATGTATAGCAGCAGTACCTGACCCCATTGTCATACTGCCCGGGAGTTTCTGCGGGAGAAGGGCCTTAAGTTTGTTGAATACAATATCAGCACAAATCCAGAAGCAAAAAAAGAATTGATGAAAATGGGGCTGCGCGGGGTACCAGCTTTTGTCATTGGCAATGAAAAATTTGCCGGTTTAGATCAAAACAAGATTTTACACCTGGTTAACCACATTGTTATTAACTGCCCCAAGTGTAACCAACGCCTGAGAATACCTAAGAATAAAAAGAAGCTCAAAGTTAAATGCCGCAAATGCAGCCATAAGTTTATTCATGAGCAATAGTTAGAGCTTGCTTTTTTAGCAAGTGTTGGGCAATTGTCTGGCTATTGTGTGGCGATGGTTGGGCAGTTGTTTCTTCTACGCTGAGCAAATGGTATGTAAAACAGCCTCCGTAATAAAAGTAAATAAATGATGAAAAGTATGAATTAACGTGGCTTCCAGAATTGAGGCTAGTTCAAGGCGTAGCCAAAATTTTTAACATAGATAATACAAGTGGTATATCTATGTAAAAATTTTGGCGTGCAACGCAGTAATAGCTCATTTATGGGAGCCTCATTGGAAAGAAGCAATAACAGTTATGGGTTTACTTTGTAAACGTAGTGGAATTGCTGCGCAATTGGTTTGGGCTTGCTTGATAGCAAGCGGGGTGGCTTACTTCGTAAGGGTTTAATATAGCTTGAGTAGTAATCCAATTCCCAACTGTAACTGTTGAGAACTTATTTTAATACTTTGATCTTTATACTTAAATGTAGGGGCAGGCTTCCAGGCCTGCCCGTTTTTTGTTATGGATTTATTTAATCCGAAGCTCCAGCCTCATTATGCCGAGGCTTACAGAATTGATGCTAGATCAAGGAAAAGAGAAAATCTGTGATAAAGATAATACGAGTAGTATATCTTTGAGCAGATTTTCTCTTTGACA
>JANQLZ010000096.1 GCA_028280325.1 Bacillota bacterium | reverse complement strand
CTTAGTACCGTACGAAATACATCTTAGGACGTTGTGTTTTTACTACCGGCTGTTGGCTATACGTTTATGAAAGAATTACCCTATATCTGTTTGATATTTTCTGCCTTTTCTTAACTTAATGTCAATGGATTGGCAGTTGATTGGCAATAGGCTGGCAGTTGTATTTATGGGGGGCAAATTGACATGGGGACGGTTTGAAGTGACCCCCAAAAGGCAGACAGTTTGGGTACGCTAAAATATAAAAATTAGCTAAACAGGAGCATTTTCTATTATAATCAATTTCAATTAATTACAAAAACGGGGCGGCCTGGAAGCCGCCTCCTACATTTGGTACAGTATCTATACAGATAATTCATTAGTAAAGCCGGAGTCGAGCCAATTATTTTGAATTGAATCGGTAACCTGCCACCTAGGCAAAACCAATCGTTCAGCAATGTTAGTCAATCGTTCATGCTATCGTTCATGCTATCGTAAAAAAACAACTGCCAAACTACAGCCCTACAAATCGCCCACCTATTGCCAACCAAAGTCCCAAAGTTATACCGGCTTAGTTTTCAAACTATGCTGCCCGGTAGCCTGGGGGCTTCTTAGTTTTCTCAGTCCGGTTAAATCGAGTAACCCGAACCCTACCTTGGAAAAGATCGGCAGAATAACGAAGATATATGTATCGACGCGCTGGGTTACCAGTCCTAAACCTGAAGGGCCAATGATCCACCCTGTCGGATAGCCGAACCACAGCACCGTTAAATAGGCAGCCATCGAGATATACAGTTTGTACAGCTTTTGATCCTGAGTTTGGGCAATGTTTCTAATTGGCCCCCAAATCAGCCAAATGATAATTATAAAAGCCGCTGAACCAATGCCAAACCAGATATACCTGTTGACGCCGGTGGATATATCGCCAATAAAGCCGCATAGAATCATCACTACATCAGCTATCATTATTCCCATAATAATGACCTTATTTTTGCGAACATAGTACATGCCGGTCAGACATAGTGAAAGTAGCAGTAGCGGTGTTGTAATCACCCAGTCTATGTAGCGGGCATAAAATGCTATCTGATTACCTACCTCAACCATTCCCTGACCCAAAGCCATAGAAGTATAAGCTATACCCGACCAGACCGGCACTAACAAGGTCACGAAGTAGTCTAATTTAGGGACTCCTTTAGGATTTCTGCTCATATAAATTATTGCTATTGCCCCGGCAGCCATAACAGCGACATAAATCCAATGCAGGGTAACAAATTCAGAATTCATGTATCCACATCCTTTTGAGATTGTACTAATATAGTTTTTAGCATAGATTTACTTTTTTATACCTTGATTAATAATTGAGAGAATCCCTGTTAAGCAAATATTGTTGGTCCAGTTTCACAATTTGACACATTTAAATCATAATTAAAGCACATTGCTTTCCTATAATGCTGATGTAGCAAAAATAAATGCTGTAGGAGGCACAAAAATGAAACTTGGCAAAATTCTTCTGCTGACTTGTGTTGGGATATTGATCTTGGGATCATTTACAGCTAATGCTGTAGCAGATCAGAATCCGGCATCGACCCAGACCATGGCAACGAAGATAACAATGGACAATCTCCCTTTCACTGATCTTTCTCCGGAAATAATGCAGAATCTATCAGAAAAAAACGGAACTATAGTATTTGATATTTCCAAAACCCTGGTGGATGGAGTGGAATTGTCTGCTGTTCCAGCAACAGCAAGCTTAGCTGATCCAGATGCTTTTACCAATGCTGTTTCAGTTTTTTCTGAGACTGATAATCAAATTAAAATCGAAGTTCTTGAGCTGAAAGATATGATTTCCTTTGAGGATTTATCTCAGGAATTGCAGGACAAGCTGATTGAAAAATACGGTGATAAGGCCAACTCCTTTAAATTCTTTAACGAAGCAATGGCAGAATCAATGCTGGAAAACGGCTGGGTCACTTTCGAAGCATCAGGTTCCGGGTCAGAGCTGAGCACTGATCAAACTGTAGAAACCATATCGTTTGCCAGCGTTGTTAAGCAATCTTAAACTGTCTGACAAATACCTGTAATAGAAAATGTGTATAATAAAGAGAACCTGCATGAGGTTCTCTTTGTTGCTCACTTTCAGGAGGTGATAACATGGAATATAGAATTAATCTGGTTGAAGATGAGCAAAACCTGAACGAAATTTTAACCTACTATCTGGAGCAGGAGCAGTGGCAGGTAACCTCTTTTAAAACGGGATTAGCAGCCAAAAAGGTAATAGACTACCCGCCACACCTATGGGTTTTGGATATTATGCTACCTGACATTGATGGCATTCAATTATTGATGGAGATAAAAGAAAAAACACCTCAGGTGCCGGTTATCTTTATGTCTGCCCGCAACAGCGATATGGACCGAATCATGGGATTAGAACTGGGCAGCGACGATTATCTGGCCAAGCCATTTTTGCCCCGAGAATTAGTAATTAGGATTAAAAAGATCTTACAGAGAGTGTATAAGCCTGAAGAAGATGCCGAAAAAAACATAGTAAGTATTAATGGCTACCAGGTTGATACCGGTAAACGAACTGTAACTGAAAACGGTGAGCAGATTGACTTAACATCGAAAGAGTATGATCTGCTGCTGTTGTTTATAGATATAAGGGGACAGGCCCTTTCCAGAGAGCAGATTCTGGAAAGAATCTGGGGCAGCAGTTCCTTCTACACGGACCGAGTAGTAGATAACCTGATTAAAAGGCTGAGAAAAAAGCTGCCTAATTTTAATATCGAAACTATTTATGGTTACGGTTATCGGGGAGGATAATATGCTTAAAGGAAAACCCCTATCAATTCAAATCTGGCTGTGGTTTATTGTGGGTATTGGCCTTTGCGGAATTTTAACAGCTTCAATTATTTATTACACCCTGGAAAGCAATTTAGAAGATCAACTATTCCAGGATATTGAAGCCAAGCAGCAAAACAATATGGCGTCATCAATCTCCGTTGAAGCTCGAGAAGCATTTGATTCCATTAAAGTAATACCCAGTGCCGAGGTTAAACATTTCCAGGTATCGACACCCGCTAATTTAATAGTAGAGCCCCAGTTTGTAACCATCAGCCCTAACCAGCTGACCTTGAGTGCTACCGGCAGATTTCAGGAAGATAATCTTTATTACGTGGTATCAGAACAAACGATTGGCAACAAAAGTGTTTATCTTTACTCACTGAAAAGCCAAAACATGGCTAAGGAGGTCATATCTAAGTTTTGGTACGTGTTTATTGGCATTATAATCATCATGATGTTGATGCTGCTGCCAGCCCATATCATTGCCAGAAGGCTAACCAGCCCGCTGTTGGTATTGCAGGGCGATATGCAGCGCATAGCAAAAAGAAAGTGGAACGAACCAATCCTGGTGACCGGCTCTGCAGAATTTACAGATTTGGCAAAGTCCTGTGAAAGCATGCGACAGCAGTTAATCCAATATGACAGCAAACAGCAGGATATGCTGCAAAGCATTTCCCACGAGTTAAAAACCCCGTTAATGGTTATCAGAAGCTATATCCAGGCAATCAAAGATGGTTTTTACCCGCAAGGAAGCCTGGTTACCTCTTTAGAAACTATTGACAAAGAAACAGATCGACTGCAAAACAAGGTTTTGGATTTGATTTATATCACCAATCTTGAATACCTGGCGGCCAATAACCAGCGCCTTTACCAAGATATCAACCTAGGCGATATTATCAAAGAGGTCTACGAGCGCATGCAGTACAGCAGATCAGATGTACAGTGGGAATTCGACTTGAAGCATACTGTAATAAAAGGGGACCAGGAGCAATGGAAAGTTGTCTTTGAAAATATCCTGCAAAACGCCCTGCGATATGCTAAAAACCTGATTCAGGTATCATTGTATCAGCAAAATGGTCAGACCATTTGCCGAATATATAATGATGGGCAGCCCATAGCAGACCAATCGGACAGCCTGTTTAAGGTATACCAGAAAGGCATAAACGGGGAAAGCGGCCTAGGCCTCAATATTGTCAAGCGCATTATCGATCTCTACGATGGAGAAGTCCGGTTTGAAAATGAGGATAACGGGGTGGCGTTTTACATTTCAGTTTCATAACTTTTTTAAGCGTATTGTCATAACTTAGCCGACCGGGTGTTAATAAAAAATTTTTTTGATTAAGGCTTGACATTAACGCTACGTATAGGTATATAGTTTTGACCGAGGAGGTGCAAAGAATGGAATACACCGTTAAAAAGCTGAGCCTGCTGGCTGGAGTCAGCCTCAGAACGATCAGGTATTACGATGAGATAAATCTGCTGAAACCTGCTAAAATAAGCCCTTCAGGGTATCGAATTTATGGGCCCCAAGAAATCAATACCCTGCAGCAGATTCTGTTTTACCGCGAACTGGGTGTCAGCCTGGATAGTATTAAGAATATTCTGTCTGCTCCTTCTTTTGACGAACTGCAGGCTCTGCAAGAGCATCGTCAGCAACTGGTCCACCAACGAGAGCAGTTAAATCTGTTAATTGCCAATGTGGAAAAGACCATAAAACTTAAGAAAGGAATGATTGAAATGACTGACAAAGAAAAATTCGAAGGATTTAAACATCAATTGATTGCAGATAATGAGCAGAAATACGGTGCAGAACTCATTGAAAAGTTTGGTAAAGAAGCGATAGAGCGATCCAATAAAGCCTTTAAAGATATGAGCAAAGACGATTATCAGAAAATGACCGGGCTAGCCGAACTGACTAACTCCACCCTGGCAGAGGCTTTTGCCCACGGCGACCCAGCTGGTGAGTTGGCTCAAAAGGCTGCTGACCTGCACCGCCAATGGCTGACCATGTGCTGGGGCCATTACAATAAAGAAGCCCATGCCGGTTTGGCGCAAATGTACGTCGATGATGAGCGGTTTACCGCCTACTATGATCAGGAACGGCCCGGAACCGCTAAGTTTTTACGGGATGCAATTCTGATTTATACTAAAAACTAAGTCCTTGTTTATTAAAGCCAACGACATAAAACTGCTGTAAAACGGGCCAGTTGGGCAGCTGTATACAACAGTTGCCCAACTACTATTGGCCCCCTTGCTTACTTGAGTAATCTTAAAACTGTTTCCCCAATTTGACTTGGGATTTCAGCCACATAAACTCCACTTTCATGCATGGCCTTTAGTTTTTCCTCAGCAGTGCCTTTACCATCGGAGACAATTGCTCCGGCATGCCCCATCCGTTTGCCTGGTGGGGCAGTTATTCCACTTATAAACCCAACAACTGGCTTTTGCATGTTTTGCTTTATCCATTGACAGGCTCTTTCCTCAGACGTTCCGCCTATTTCACCGATCAAAACTACTATTTCAGTTTCGGGATCATCATTAAAAGCATCCAGTACATCTATAAAGTCTGTACCGCTGATTGGATCACCTCCAATGCCTACTGCAGTAGACTGGCCCACACCCAATCTGGTCAACTGGTAGACAGCTTCATAGGTGAGTGTTCCCGATCTGGATACGATGCCAACATTTCCTTTTTGGTGGATATAACCCGGCATTATACCTATTTTACATTCTGCTGGGGTAATTATACCGGGACAATTGGGCCCTATCAGCCTCGTATTTTTATTTGCCAGATACTCTTTTACTCTCAACATATCCAGCACCGGGATATGCTCGGTTATGCAGCATACCAGTTCAAGCTCTGCTTCAACAGCTTCCATAATGGCATCTGCTGCAAAAGGAGCCGGCACATAAATGACTGATGCAGTTGCTCCTGTACTGGCCACAGCTTTAGCTACCGTGTTAAATACCGGAACACCCTCAACAGTTGCCCCCTCCCGGCCCGGGGTAACCCCAGCCACAATCTTGGTGCCGTAGTCGACCATGGCCCGAGTATGAAAACCAGCTGATCTGCCAGTTATGCCCTGCACCATTACCCTGGTATCGCCATTAACCCAAATGCTCATTGTTAATCCCTCCTGTCAGATTGACGACTGTTTCAGCCCCTTCGTCTAATGAAGAGACAGAGGTAATATCCAAACCAGAGGCATCCAATATCTTTTTACCTTCTTCTACATTTGTACCTTCTAACCTGACCACCAGCGGGAGACATAATCCAACCTCTTTTACAGCTCGGACAATACCTCTGGCAATTACATCGCATTTCATTATGCCGCCAAATATATTGACAAAAACCCCTTTAACCTGCGGGTCAGTGACTATAAGTTGAAATGCGGCGCACACTTTATCCTCTGATGCTCCCCCGCCAACATCTAAAAAATTGGCCGGACTGCCTCCATAATGCTTGATAATATCCATCGTAGCCATGGCCAGCCCTGCACCATTGACCAGACATCCTATTGAGCCAGTAAGTGAAATGTATGATAGCCCGTGTTCAGAAGCCTCTATCTCTTTTTCATCCTCTTCTCGCTTATCTCGAAGTGCCAAAACATCTGGCTGACGATAGAGGGCATTGCTGTCAAAGCTGAGTTTGGCATCTAAAGCAATTAGTTCACCTTCTGTTGTAATTGCCAGTGGGTTTATTTCAGCTATGGAGCAGTCTTTTTCAATAAAACAGCGGTAAAGGTTTTTCATCACGTCGATTACTTCAGTGATCAACTGTTGCGGGAATTTCAGTCCATAGGCCATACGTCTGGCCTGAAAATCGGTTAAACCTGTCAACAGACTGATGTGCTCGGTTATTATTCTGTCCGGATCATGTTCAGCAGTTTTTTCAATTTCAGTACCTCCTTCGGCAGAGGCAATCAGTACAATATCTGAGGACTCTCGATCAATAACTATGCCCAGATAATACTCTTGTTGCACCTGGCAGCCTTCTTCAAGCAAAATGCTGTGTACCTGTTTTCCTTCAGCTCCAGTCTGCAAGGTAACCAGGGTGCTTCCCAGGATATCACTGGCATGTTTTTTTGCTTCATCAATACTGGTAGCAAGCCTTATTCCACCAGCCTTTCCTCTGCCTCCGGCATGAATCTGGGCCTTAACTGCAACTACATCACTTTCTAAACCCCAAACAGCCCTTTCTGCCTCATCAGCCTGAAATATGACCCTGCCTTTGGGGGTTTTAATACCAAAACTTTGCAAAATATTTTTTGCCTGATACTCATGAATATTCAATAATTTCCCTCCTGTCGTTATAATTTAAATAAAATGTTAGTAAATAAAATCATAAAGAACAGCGCAAAAGGATAGGTAGCTCCGTAACCCACCACTACCTGATCGCTTCTTAATGTCTCAATGGAAGCTGCCAAACCGGGGGTACTGGTCATACCACCGCATATGCCCCCAATTAGATCGGCAGTTTCCAGCTTTAAAAGATACTTACCTGCCAGATAGCCAAGCATAATACTTAAAATACCGGTTACCAAGCCCAGTAATAAAAGCTGCATACCTGTAGTTCGCAGCAGCGAAATAGCATTGTGCCCATAGTTTAAGCCGACTGTTGTAAGAAACAGATTTAAAGACATGTCCCTGATAACGCTCAGAGATTTGGTATCCATATTAAAGTTTAAAGATCCTACTTTTTTCAGTTCTCCCAAAGCTAAGGCGGCAATAAGCACGCCACCTGTTGAACCTAAGGAAAAATCTCCTATAAAACTTCCCAGATTAATTTTCACCTTACCAAGAAGGATGCCTATCAGGCAGACAAGACCAAAAGCTGCCAGGTCAAAACTATATCTGCTGGAATCAACAACTGTGGTTTCTGAATCGTGATTTGTTGAGAGGCCAGCTTTTAAATATCGTTTTCCTAAGAACTGCACAAGCAAAATGACTATGACAACCCCCGGTATATAAGAAATTGAATAGCCGAGCCCGACCAGTGCTTCACTATTATTACCAGCTGTTTTAGCCATTTCCAAGGCAGTCGCCAAACCAGGAGAGCTAGTCAGGGCTCCAACATAGGTGCCAATAATGCTTGAATTGGCAGTAGCAAAAACCCTGGTAAACAAGAGCGTAGATAATGCGCCGGTCAAGGTTACTACAAATCCGAGAAACATAAATTTTAGCCCATTTTTCTTTATTGTCTCTTTAATTTTTTTAGCAGCAATTAAACCCACAGAGGCAATAAAGCCAATTAAACTTAGTAAAAACAGCTCTCGAGGGATTAATGGATTATTTAAGACTATTGTGCCATTTTGATTAATCAGTTCAGTGACCATATAGCTTAAGACAATGCCGACAAACAGGCCGCCGGAACTTCCGAGCTTGAAGCTTTTATATTCCAGTTTGCCGAGAAACTGACCTAAAACTATGCTAAAAAACAGTAGTACTAATGGATTGGTGATAATATTTGTAATGCTCAATAAGCTTCCTCCTCAAACTCTCACTAATACAACAAAAAAACCAGCATTTAGAATGCTGGCGAAATAACTTAGGCTTCTCAAAAATAAGCAAAACCAAGTAGTTATGATCATAACTACTTTTACAGATAACACCTCCTCATCCTCGTGAGTGAATCGCAGCATTGTTACTATTGGCAGGTCTCCTGACTAAGGCATTGCAAAACTTTTCCCTTCCCATGAGAACACAGTGGTATTGATAAGTTTCTAGCCATTACAGTGGCGGGACCGTGTCGGATTCGAACCGACTTCCCTTTTGAGGAACTTGGCAAATGCAAAGTTCCACCAATAGCCATTTATTCAATTCTGCCTCACTATACACTCCATTTTAAAAGATGTCAATGAATTCCTGATAGATTAATGCTAAAAATATGACTCCATAATTACTGTTTGGATTTAAACTGATGAAGGCCCTTTTGATAAGGGCCTTCAACGGCGGTGTGTTTATTAAATTGCTACTATTGTGGATAGTAGACAAATTTTAATCATTCATATGTTTATAGCGATAGGCATGCGGCGGGTTAAAGTTTTCTTTGATATTTCTCAATGTAGCCCAGCGCATCAAGTTCATTTTGCTGCCAGCCTTATCATTGGTGCCCGATTTTCTGGCTCCGCCAAAGGGCTGCTGTCCGACAACTGCCCCGGTCGGTTTATCATTGATATACAGGTTGCCGGCACTATGGCGCAGCTGTTCTTCCATATAGGCAATAATATATCTGTCCTGGGCAAAAATAGCTCCGGTCAGGCCATACGGGGATGTTTGATCACAGAGCTGCAGAGCCTGCTCAAAATCCTGGTCTTGATAGACATAAACAGTTAATACCGGACCAAAAATTTCTTCTTCCATGGTTTTAAATTTAGGATTTGTCGTTTTTATAATGGTAGGCTGAATAAAATAACCAGTTGTATCATCGTAGTTTCCACCGCAGAGCAGCTCTGCCTCTGGTGATTCTTTGGCGAAATCTATATAGCTGGTTATTTTGTCAAAGGCTTTCTGATCAATAACCGCGCCCATAAAATTAGAGAAATCCTCAACACTGCCCACCCTGATACCCTGGACATCAGCAATTAACTCATCCTTAATCTGAGCGTACACACTTGCCGGAAGATAAGCCCGGGAGGCAGCTGAGCATTTCTGTCCCTGATACTCAAATGCACCGCGTATCAATGCCGTTTTCAGGGCCTGAACATCACAGGAATTATGGGCAAAAACAAAGTCTTTTCCCCCTGTTTCACCTACTATGCGGGGGTAAGATTTATAGCTGTCAATATTTCTGCCGATATTTTGCCAGATAATCTCAAATACCCGGGTCGACCCGGTAAAGTGGATACCGGCAAAATTCCGATCAGCAACCACGACATCACTTAATTCGTTGCCGCCACAGGGTATAAAGTTGATCACTCCATCAGGCAAGCCAGCTTCCTGTAACAGTTTCATGATAAAGTAATTGGAATAAACAGCTGTGCCGGCGGGTTTCCACAATACTACATTGCCCAGCATTGCCGGAGCGGTTGGCAAATTACCACCGATGGCAGTGAAATTAAACGGCGATATGGCTAACACAAAGCCCTCAAGCGGCCGATATTCAATTCTGTTCCATTCGTGAAGAGTAGAATAGGGTTGGTCCTGATAGATCTCTTCAACAAAGCCGATGTTAAATCTGAAGAAATCGATTAACTCACAGGCTGAGTCAATTTCAGCCTGATGCGCAGTCTTACTTTGTCCAAGCATGGTTGCTGCGTTTAGGGTAGAACGCCAGGGTCCGGCTAAGAGATCAGCGGCCTTTAAAAATATGGCAGCCCGATGTTCCCATTTGAGGTTTTGCCACTCTTTTTGGGCATGCAGGGAGGCTTCCATGGCCATTTTCAGTTCTTTTTTACCGGCAACATGATATTGCGCTAATACATGCTGGTGGTTATGAGGTATGATGCAGGTTTCTAAATTACCGGTTCTTACTTCTTTTCCGCCAATGATTAAAGGGATTTCAATCTTTTGGCTTTTCAGCTCGTTTATTTTACTGACAAGCGCAACTCTCTCAGCACTGTCAGGGGTGTAGTGTAAAACCGGTTCATTCTGGGGCTGTGGGATTTTAAAGAATCCTTTACTCATAGTATTACCTCCAAAAAAAGTATATCGAACATTCGGAGGCAGAGTCGGAGCATGGTTTTCAGTAGTAACTATTAAAACATATCAATAAACACCAATTATCATCTAATCAGTACCTTTGATACTCCTTTCCGCACCGGGAGGCATAGCCGTTTCCAGCTATACCCTATCGGTCTTGGCTCCATAAACAGATTGACAGGAATCAAGACTCGGAGTAAATATTCGACTCGCCTGTAATAATAGTTATTTGCAGAGAGTTTGTCAATGATTCATTAAAAAATTTATTTTTTTGGTTGGTTGCTTTGTTCCAATGGAGCCCCTACAATTAATGCTATCTCTGCGTCACACGAGTAAATCTGCAAAAAGATATACTGCCTTGTATTATCTTTGGTGCAGATTTTCTCTATTCCTTGAGCTAGCATCAATTCTGTGAGCCTGGGCTGAATGAGTTCTACGTCGGTCAGGGGACTTATTATAGACACTACTATATTTATATAAAACGCTTCATTTCGGCTTGAAATATCGCATTACTGGACATAACTCCTTAACAAGTGCCCCAACAGCCGACAGCTTACCTTAAAAACCACTGGGTGAAAGAGTTTCATTAATCCTCCAATGAGGGGACAGATCTTGACTCTATGGCTTAACGTAAAAAAGCGGCTAAAAATAAAGTCTTACTTGAGAGTGGTGGTTGATAAAACCCGAACGACCTGTCCCGTCTTCGAAGCTTATACTCAGCTCAGCATTGCCGGGCTTACTACAGAGTTTATTATCTTTAGTTAGCTAGCTAGTTCTGCGACAGCAGGACTTGCGGAACTGTGGGTGGTTGCTTTGAACAATTGTTTGTAATAAAAGTTTAGTAGGTTTCTGGCCTGCCCTAAAGTTGTAAGCCTGATGTACTTTATGTTCATCAACACTGTTCAGTTGTTATTACAAGTTATCTAATATTTGATGATTAACTCCAATTCTGCACCCTTAATATTAATTTACCTAATCCCATTTCTTTCTGAAAAATGCAACAATGCCTATTATAATTGCAATTGAAGCATAAAATATCGGCGACCCTAAGACAGAGCTTAAAATACCAAGAAAAGAATCAGGCAGATAATCCTCATGGAATACAGCTATCTCCAGACCTTTGTTTACATAATTAACTTTAGATTGATAATGTTGCTCATCAACTAAGCCAAAGGGAATATTACTTGAAACTAGATACGGAGTATTACCAGGTGTATGCAAATCAATTACAGGACCTTTTACTACATCAACAGTTCTTTGGAATAAGTAGCTAAAGTAATATACTGTATTATCCTTCCAATAAAAGGTGTCATAAAAGCTACATTTGGCCTGATAGCTTACAACCACATCTATCTCGGTGTCAGCAGGTAACAGTACATCAAAAACCGCAAACTTGCCAATGTAGGCATTGTACTGTAGAGGGCGCAAGCTATATGGATCTATCTTAGAAGAACGTTGGTCCATATACTCCAAATAGTCGGTATAAAAACTATCTAAACCATTCTTATGGTACACTGAATAGAAATGGTTCATTTCCTCGGAGATAACGGTAGTAGCAACAGGATTAGAAGGATTATAATATTTATACAACATATAGGTGAATATGGAATGATTCTCATCCATCTCTACTCCACTACAATGACCATCTCTAAAATTTCTACCTAAGAAGATCGGAACTATTTTATAGTCAACTAAGTTGTCTTCAACATAAATCCTCGGATTAATTTCACTATCAAAAAAGTCTACATAAGGTAACATTATTTTAAGCTTTTCATCTTCAGTACTCTTTACCGTATACCTAACTGTTACATCTACAGGATAAGTGAAAAGCAACTGATCCTCACCAAATTGCAACTCTATTTGCTGATCTACTATTTTACAAAATCTTCCTCCAATAAGAATGTCTGTAGCGGGGAAATATACTCCCTTAGGTGGGCGGTCACGGGCAAAGCCAACGGTTATGAACAGCAAAATTAAGATAATAGATATTATCCTTTTCATGGCAACTCACTCCTCTCCATAATTTAGGGCTTACTGAATGAATCACTAGATTCAATCAGTAACGAGCGGAGCTCGTAAAAATGGCTTGTTTAAGCCATTTTAGCCGTAATTATCGGCGTCTGAACAGTGGCGTTTGCAAAACGTCAGCTTGGCAGGTGCAAGGTTTTTTTAGCATTTGAGCCATGTTGCACCTGACAAGTTCAAAAAGCTTAAAAAGCAATATAACTACAAGCTTTTTGAATTGTTCAGTAAGCCCTAATTTACTATATCATATCATGTTCTATATTCTTGGGTTTTTGAAGTAACAGTCATCTGGTAATTAATTTTGACCCATACGGGGCGATACCAGATCGCCCCCTACATTATTGAGATCCCGGTTAAAACAGTAACTCAGAAGCTATTTGCCAGCAGAACCGTCCGAGGCTGCTGAAAAAGTCCGCTCTCTGCGTTCTTTTTGTGGTTTGGTTTGAGGTAGCGATTATTTTCAAATCGCCTGGCTCTTTGCGCACTCGGCATACTACCTCGTATAGCCTCCTTTTGCGCAGAACCTAGCGCCTTGACAGCAAACATTTTCAACA
>JANQLZ010000041.1 GCA_028280325.1 Bacillota bacterium | reverse complement strand
AAATATCAAACAGATATAGGGTAATTCTTTCATAAACGTATAGCCAACAGCCGGTAGTAAAAACACAACGTCCTAAGATGTATTTCGTACGGTACTAAGGACTCACTTATTTTAAGAATTCTTAACGCCCAAATAATTTGTCCATAAATTGTTGGGCTTTCACAACGTCCTGTTGCTCAAACAGAATTCTTAAAAACGTTCATCTCTTAGTACTATCTTCTTATCCATGTTTAGTGCTTATGTGATACTTACTACCTCTAAGTTAGCTCATTTATTTACTTTAAGCTTAGTCTATATATTGACCCCTATATAATTTACAACAGAAAACAATGAAAAAGTTGAGCAGTCATTGTAATGTTGAAATCAATAAGTAAGGTAATAATCCCACTAACTTAATGACATTGCCCAACAATTGTTCAGGAAATCATTCCAGCTATTGTTAGCAATTACAACAACAACTGCCAACCAACCGCCAACCTATTGCCAACCAACTGCCCAACAATGGAAGTTTGGAAGCACAGTCTGAACGAAGCCTCCCACCTGACCACCGCAGAGCCTCATTCAGCCTAGGCTTACAGAATTATGCCTAGCTCAAGGAATAGAGAAAATCTGCTACAAAGATAATACGAGGCAGTATATCTTTTAGCAGATTTGCTCGTATGACGCAGTAGATGGGTATGATTATGGAAGCACAGTTTAAACGAAGCCCTAAACTATTCATGCCACTGATTCAGCTTCCCCAACTCCTTCTTCATATACATCTTAGGTATCAGCGGAATAACCGCACTAACTTTGCGTCCCCAGCTGTATACCTTGGAAGGATAAACACTGGATTTTTCTTTTTCTATGCCTTTGATAATCGCTTTGGCTACCTGGTCTGGGGTTTGTAGTGGCCATTCCAGGGGCCGGTTATTGCCTGCTGTTTTAAAAAACTGGGTTTTGGTGGTAATCGGGTAAACCATCACTAATTTGCTATCATTACTCATTTCATGGCGATAGGTTTTAGCAAATCCATCCAAAGCAGATTTAGTTGCGGTGTACAGTGCATACCCGGGAATAGGGAACTCAACCATGGTTGAGGATGTGAAGGCAATGATATATTTTCTATTGCTATTAAGAACAGACATTTTCTGGGCAGCGTAGATACAGGCAAAGACATTGGTCTGAAAGATCTTCTCAATCCGCTTCCAGTTTTCTTTTATTATCTTTTCGTAATAACCAAAGCCGGCATTGCCAATAAATATGTCTACTGACCCAAGCTCAGCCTCCGCAACCTGAAAGGCCCGGTCAACATTATCCTGCGAGCTGAAATCGCACTGCAGCGGTAGTACCTGGGGCTGATCAATAAGCCAGGGTTGTTCAACTTTGTCTACTGCTAAAATTTTAACGTCATATACCAACAGTTGCTCCACTAGGCTTTTGCCAATTCCGGAGGCTGTTCCGGTTATAATTATGCCTTTGCCATTTAAGTTCATGTTTTCCCCCATATTTGTTAGTCTTGTTAAGTATTTTAGCTTTTTGCCTTCGTTTTATACTTAAGACCTCAAAATGATGAGAGATTATTGAGTTCGCTACATTGAAGCAATGGAACCAATAAACTCGATCAGCAGCTCATTGAAAGCCAAATAATTATCGTAATTGGCATTATGGGCAGCATCTTTAATAACCTTAAGGGGATAGCCTGTCTTTTCAGACCACATTTTATTGTATCTTTTAACATAGCCGATATTGTCATATTCGCCATAAGTGAGCAGTACCGGGCAGTTGAATTGCACCTCATCTTTTTCCTTCAGAAACTCCCCGTAAACAGCTTTGGCGGCTGCCAGCATGTCCTGTTTGCCTAAGGCAACTAATGTTTGATACATACTGTCTCTGGCTTCAGTTGTTAAGGCAACACTTTTAGCGCTGACTTTACAGTAATAGCTGTAGGGGTACCATTTGGCTATGGCCGTATAATGCCTGATCCAAAACAGCTCTGACTTATAATACCCCTCCCCAAACGGTGTTGTGCCAATGCCGACAAATCCCCTAACCTTGTCCGGATAATCTCTGACAAAGGCCTGGGCAATATAGCCTCCTGCTGACTGGCCAACCAGAACAACTTTTTCAATGCGCTCCTGCTCCAGTATTAACAGCAGGTCTTGGTTGACATTGGCAAAAGAAAAATCCTGATAAGGCCGCGATTTTCCATGCAGCGGGTAGTCCCAGGTGATCAGCTTAAATCTATCGTCCAAATATTCAGCCTGTTTGTCAAAAAGGGTATGGTCGGCAGTCAGTCCATGGCAAAAAACAATAGCAAATGGCTGGGCAGCCAATTCATTCGTCCAATAATAAACCGTGCCTCTAGTTGATTCAACCTTTTTCTCAACCATGGTATTCCTCCTTATAGTAATTGTGTTTCAGGTTATTCATAAACGATATAAACTCCTTTAATACTTGGGGTTCTTTTAACAAGCCATGGTCAAACACCCGAAAATAAAAGCCGTTTGACAGGTCAATTATTAGGTCATAAAGTATTTCCAGGTCCTCGGGGTAGCGAAATTTGGACCTATCAGCACTATTCAATACCTGTGCTTTTTTCTGATGCATTTCAGCTGAAATTATCCGATTTATTTCCTCGTTTCTACTAAAACAGGTTTCATCGTACACTCGCATAATAAACCGATACTGATATGGAAACATCTCCATCAGCTTAATGCGTTGGTAAAACTCATTTTCAAGTAACTCAAAAAAGTCGGCCGGCTTAGCGATTACAGCTGTTTTGTGCTGCTGCAGCGCTCGAACTGCAGATTGAAACAAATACTCATATAATGTTTGCTTGTTGCGAAAATAGTGAAACAGTAAAGATTTTGATATTTGAGCATTGTCAGCGATTAGCTGCATGGAGGCCTTTTTATAGATATTATCTGAAAATACTTTATAGCCTGCGTTTAATATTCTTTGCTGCTTTTCAGTTGATAACTCAAAAAATTTCCTGTTCATAATTAAGCCTCCATTGACCAGTTCGGTTAATAGGATCATATCCTGATTGACCGTTTTTTACAAGGGGGACTTACAATAGCTGAACGATTGCTTGACCAGTGGCTGGAACGATAGCTGAACGATTGTTTTTTCCCAGGACTAAAGTGAATATCAGCACAAGCTTGCCTGTTCTGCTGTATTAATAATACAATTAGATTAGAAAAAACAAAGGTAGGCTTTAGGACATGGATATCTATGAGAGAATGCTTTATTATCGGGTATGTGGTTTGAGCCTGGCTGTGATTAAAGAGGGCAGTATACATTCTGCCCAAGGATTCGGGACTTGGGAAGGGGAGCCGTAATTATGGCCAATTCAAATTTAGGTGTCCACCAATCAAAAGGCTTAATTGGAGAAATTGCCGCTGCTTTTAGAAAACAAAAGTTAGGAGTATAACATGTATAAATTAAATGATAGATTAAAAGGGTTTTATTGTTTGCGTTGTGGTGAAGAATTTAATATAGCTGATTATTTTACCGGCTGCTCTACCTGCAGTAGCGATGGTTTTCCGGTAAGTTTAGCGCCCTATTACCGGGGTAACTGTCAGATAAAAAATGATCAAAAGAGGATGTTTCGTTATGGCAGTTTTTTACCCTACACAGATTTTCCATCCCTTGGAGAAGGCGGTACACCATTGATCCAAGCCCGTAGACTGGCAGAAAAATACAATTTGAACTCACTATATATCAAGAATGAGTTTCAAAACCCTACTGGCTCCCATAAAGACCGCATGAGTCCTTTCATTGTTGCCAGAGCCCTTGAAACAAATAGCAACATTATTACAGTTGCATCCAGTGGAAACGCCGGAGCATCCTTGGCAGCTTATGCAGCTTCAGCTGGACTAGAGTGCAAGGTTATTACCCAAAGCAATATTAACCCAGTCTGGAAAAGGGCCATTGCCGCAACTGGAGCAGAGCTTATCTACACAGAAACCTCCCAGGGCAGATGGGACTATCTGAAAGAAAAGGTGGAAAAAGAGGGCTGGTATCCAGCAACTAACTATATTACCCCACCTGTAGGAAGTAATCCGTTTGGTGTTCAGGGGTACAAAACCATTGCCTATGAAATCTATGAAGACTTGCAGGGTGTAATGCCAGATTGGGTCCTGGTTCCAGCCTCTCGTGGGGATATGTTATGGGGAATCTATCAAGGCTTTCAAGACCTGCAGGATATCAAAAAAATAAGCAAGCTTCCAAGACTGATAGCAGTTGAGCCTATCGAAAGAATCCAAAAGGTGTTAAAAGGAGCCGATTATCGATCGAGTTTTACTGGAGATTATGCTCTTACTACCTCTATCGGGGGAAATACGGTGACCTATCAAGCAATTGAAGCCATAAACAATACAAAAGGAACTGCTGTAAGTGTTCAGCAGAAAGAGGTGCCTGCCAATATAAAAGAGCTTTCAAGTCACGGACTATATTTAGAATCTTCTTCGGCTACTATAATTGGTGCCCTCAAAAAATTACTAAAACAAGGGGTTATTGTTACATCTGATCGTGTCGTAATGATTGCCAGTTCTAACGGCTATAAGGATTTTCCGGAGTAAAGTAAAAAATGATGTATATTACAGTAACAACGAATCTAAAGGAAGGTGATACCTTGAGTACAAATCAGAACACACTGAAAGCAATAGTAAGAGAAATCAATGAAAATGGAATTCTATTACTAAATAGCACACCAGAAATGCCCAATATTACAGACTTGGGAGGTGATTGGAATTTAGTGATGTTGCTAATTGAAAAGAGAGAAATTTTCGTGAGCAAGCTTTACAAAGGCAAAACTACATATTTATCGAGAGAGATGTATTATATGTTAAAAGATAAAATAAGAAATACAGATTTAAACGAAGAAGAGGGGAGGGTTTTTAACTTTATTGAGTCTAATGACAATGTCGATACAAAAGTATTAAAATTATTTTTGAGATATAATAGTAAACATATTAACAAGATACTGCTTAGTTTACAAAAAAAATTAATGATAACAGTGCTTGAACGAGGAGAGACCCTGAATAAGAACTGGAGTACATATTATTGGGGTACCTATAAGCAATGGGAAGATACTGATAACAATTGTGTTAGACCAGTCTTTAATTATGATTTTGCATTATCAAAACTAAGAAAAACTATGAAGGATAAAGACATTGAGAAAAT
>JANQLZ010000016.1 GCA_028280325.1 Bacillota bacterium | reverse complement strand
AATTCAGATATATTTCCCTAGCAGCCAGTTCTAAATTGCTCGCTGTGCCGGTTAAAATCAATTGATCATCTCTTAATGTCAGGTAAGGATTGTCAGTTTGCTCAACTCTAACCTGCAGTGAAAACTGGCCATCAAGATCTGCCTGGGAACAGACCAGAGGCAATACCAGCTCGGTACTTTCTAAAGCAAACCGAGCAGAGATGTGGGCTAAGGCAACAGTTTCAAAAATAGCAGGATTTGCGTTTAAGCCAACCACGGGTGTAATAGTTGCAGCAAGTGCAGGTTTATTCTGCTCCCAATAGTGTTGGTTAAACAGATTGCCCAGGTTGGGACTATTTTGACGGATAGAATTCTGAACAGCCTGCGGACAATTTATCTCAACCAGGTCATAACTCTCAAAAGCAATGTCCTGACCATTTATACACAATCTCTCAATAATTGATGGAGAGTTGACAGATCCCAACTCCCCCCGGAATGGACAGCTGGCTGCCACCTTCAGGGTAAAGGTTTGGGTATTAATCTTTAGCTTATCAATGACAACAGGATGTCCCAGTTGGGAGCTAAGCTCATTGATCAAATCAAGCAAAGTATAGCAAGCTGTTAAATACGGGAATAAGCCGAGCCAATTTCTGAGCCCTTGCCAGGCCAATTCATAATTAGCTGTAATCAAGACAATACTGTTGTTTAATATTAGTTCAGCTGTTTCTGCTGCAAGGTTGCTGTCCCGTTTTAGTACTATGCTGCCCTGTTTTACCTCAGCTGGGTAATCCCCCGAGTATACTTTTACCAATGGATAGTCGAGTGCAACAGACTCGTAGCCAATTCGAGAAGCTAATTCGATCACCAAAGCTGCCAGTTCATAGCTGATCTGCTCCGGAACATAAATAAATCCTTTAAGTCCTTCAGATAATTTGTCATTATTTTTATCATTCAGCAAACCCTTTACAGTAAAAAGTTGTTCCAAGCTATGCAATTTTACACTCTCCTTTATTAAAATAAAAATTCAGCATAATTTGTTTTTCTGCTGCAGGTAAAGCACAAGGCAGTAATTTAATACGCTGTGATACTATTTTAATTATCCAATTGTTCCAGTTAGCTTCTGAAATAAATATTATCATAGTATTGCAATGGTGTATAGAAATGGTACATGTGTTGGCTAGTATTCAAGGCGTTCTTTAAGACAAATGGTAATAACTAAGGGCGAAGGATTTAATAAAATGATGTTTAAATATAATTTTAAAACATTCTTTTTTTATTAGTGCTTTGGTAGTATAATATGGTAAGCAAAGGCTAGCTTTCAAATCTTTCTAGCAGCTTTCGTGCTGAAAAGATAGGGGATAAATTAATGAACAGAAAATATTACCATAATCGCAATTGCAGATTATCTTATCTTGATTTTGGTGGTACAGGTGAAACAATAATTGCTTTACACGGGCATTTAGGCTGCGCCAGCATGTATGCCAGGCTGGAAAAAGAGATACCTGATTTGTATCGAGTAGTTGCCCTGGACCAGCGGGGCCATGGTTTTAGTGACTGGGGAAACGATTACACACGGGAAGCATATCTAAGTGATATACTCGCTTTATACCAGGAACTGAAAATCAATAAGGCCATTATTATCGGGCATTCATTAGGTGGTGTAAATGCTTATCAGTTTGCCGCCAAATACCCGGAACTGGTTTCGGACCTGATCATTGAAGATATCGGAACAGTAATAGATAATGACTTAAGTTATACTTTAAAATGGCCGTCCAGCTTTAGCTCCCTGAGGCTTTTCCGTGATTTCTTAACTGAGCAGGGTATTAAAAATTGTCTGTATTTTATGGAGAGCTTAATTAGAAAGAATGGCAGATGGCAATTGCAGTTTGACAGCAAAGGCCTGCAGAAGTCACAGCAGAATTTAAATGGCAACTGGTCGGCAGACTGGAACAAAATCCAATGCAACACCTTATTGATGAGGGGGAAAAACTCTGATACTCTCAGCGCAGATCAGGCCCAACTGTTAACCCGGGGCAAAGACAATATGGCCCTGATTGAGTTTGATAACTGTGGGCATACCATTAGAGATGATAATTTTGAGGAGTTTAAAAATACCGTTCTGGACTTTCTAATAATAACCGGCCATCCAATTGAATAGATATCATCCCTAAAATACATTAAAATTACTCGCTCAAAATAGCCAGAAAAAACTATTTTGAGCGAGTCCCTTTTTCAGTGCCAATACATGTCCCACAAGCATAAATTATTAATAGACAATTGCAAATAAGTTGTTTGGTGTCATCGAATTCAAGCTTACTCAAAACCAGTTTACCTAAAAAGATAACCTCAAAAAATAAATTATGCCAGGGGAGAGTATTTTGCTTAGGAATAGAAACAAGTATTTTATCGGAGTCAATACCCCTATTAAAACTGAAAACAATTTTTATAGAGAACGAGTGTATTTTAACAGTGCGGCATTTGGCCTGCCTTTAAGAAATGTAGTCAAACAGGTCAATGATATTCTAGCTTACTACATTTTTTATAACACAAAGACCAATCACGGCACTGAATTGGCCCAGGTCTATGAAAATGTCCAAAAAATAATCTACAACTACGTTCAGGCTGATGCCAATCAGAATACAGCACTTTTTGTCAACAGTTCGACGGCTGCTATATATTTGCTGAGCCGATTGCTGGCTGAGCAAAACCCTGAACAGGTCGTCTTAGTTTTTAAAATGAATGAACTGCCCGGATACCTGCCATTTAAAAGAAAGCTAACAACCGACTATATCGAGATATCGCCTAATGGGGACCTTGATTTAAATGATCTGGAACAAAAGCTTAAGTTATACAATAATAGAGTTAGGTTAGTTGCCATTACCGGTGCTTCAAATATAACTGGTATTACTCCCCAGATTTATCAGGCTGCCCGACTGGGGCATTCCTACGGGGCTCAGATTTTTGTAGATGCGACTCAGCTGTTGCCGCATCAGCCGTTTGATATGAAGCCCAATCACAGTCAGGAACATATCGATTTTATTTCTTTCAGTGCCCATAAATGCTATTCACCCTATACCTGCGGGGTGTTGGTAGGCCCAGCAGATTTTTTATCAGGTCTATCATCAGCAAATTCTGGTCTTACCCAACTAACCAGTCTGGAAAAACTGATATATGGTCAAGAGCCGCAAAGATACCAAACTGGCAGGCCCCCTATCATTGGCATAATTGGCTTAGGCAAAGCCCTGGAATCCTTAAAACTGATCGGGCTTTCTAAAATAGCTGAATATGAGAAAGATCTGTATAACTACGCCAGAAGCCAGCTGCAAACTATTGAGCAGATTAAGATTTATGGTCTAACATCAGCTGATACAAATGTTCCTTATCTCAGCTTTACAGTCGAAGGCAAAAGCTGTGAGAAGGTGGCTGAAGAATTAGGATTTAAATACGGCATTGTCATTGGTTACGGGCAGCTAAATTCGGACATGTACATTCACCATTTGCTGCAGCTGCCGCCATCTCAGGCCTATGTCCAGTATTTAAACGGTACGCAGCCCGGTTTGTGTCGAGTTAGTTTAGCATTTTACAACACGCGTGCAGAAGTTGACTGGTTGATTTATGCGCTGCGAAGAATTATTTACAACAGTTAAGTTAAATTTCTTACTATTTGAGAGTCACAAAAGCCTTGAAAGATTCAAGCTGCAACAGAGATTTAATCTGTTTTATTAGCTTATTTTTCAAGGCTTAAATGCTGCAATTTATTCGATTATAAAGCTATGGTCAGAATCAAGATGTTTTTTACGTTTTCCCCTTTTAAACAAATACGCTCCAACTACCATAAATAAAACACCTATTGCTGTAAACCACCAGGGCTGATGTACTGTAGTTTCATACATGACATTGTATCCGGGAACCTGCCAGCCAAAAACATCAAATATAATATCCGTTCCATTGTGTACGGCATGAGCCAGAATAGCCAGCAACAAAGCATCAGTCGTTAAATAGAGCCAGGTAATAAACAAACCTCCGACAAAAGCGGTAGTAAACTGCCAAATATTCATGTGCACAGCCCCAAAAAGCAAGGCGGTAAAAATAATTGCTGTTCTCTTGGAATACTTATTGGCCAGCCCTTTAGCTACTAATCCCCGCATAAACAACTCCTCAACCACTGGAGCAGTGATAACAACTAACAGGATGTAGAGTCCAAGCGGCAGTTCACTGATATCTCGAAAGATTTCCTGCCAGTATCCAGACATTGGAAAAAAGATTTGCAGAATATTATCTATTTCAGAAACAAAAATATGCAGCCCTATGGTAAAAGCTATTGTGCCCAAAACCCAGAATTTATTTGCTCTTCCTTTCAGATTCAACTGCATTCTGGCCCAGTTATTGCGTGTAATAATGGTAATAGCCAGGTAAACCCCAACATAACTCAAAACTATTTCTCCCCAGGGTGTTCTAATAAACTTTTCAATATTAATGACGGCAGAGCCGGAAGAAATAACTGCTGACCCCGCAGCTAAAACAAAGATAATAGCTACCGGGAGAAAAACCCAAATTACACAATACCATATTGCCCGCAAGAACGATATTTGCATTTTCTGATCCTCGATTATGCTTCCTCCTCACCTATCTGTATACTAACAGCACAATTATACTAGTATTATATTTATTAAACAAATATTTCTTTCATGTTAGCATAACCGTTATTTATCGTAGCAGCTGATCAATCTTTTGGAACTGGTTATTTAGAAACTGTTACTGCTTATTGTACCTAAAAATATTGGAATATGACAAGAAAAGTTACTTTGAATACTACTTTGCTGATAAACAGCTTTGTCCCTAAATAAACACCCCAATAACCTGGGGATTATATAATATTTTAATTTAGTAATATTACAAAAATATAATACTAAATTTAGTACTTAATATTGAAATATGTATTATATATAGTATAATTATCTTGACTGATAAGTTAGGCAAGTATATTGCCAACTGTTTCTTTATATTAATGTTAAGAATTTAGTAATGT
>JANQLZ010000045.1 GCA_028280325.1 Bacillota bacterium | reverse complement strand
AAGCTGGGCCAGCTGTACCCGGAACAGACTATTCTGGAATACATGCCCCGAATTTGGGGTAAAATTGGGGCTCAAGTCATCAATATTATCTTTATCATTAATTTTTTTCTAATAAGTGTCAATATAGTAAGAGGGCCGTCGGGCAATATCAGGTCAATGTATATGGAGACACCTATCCTTTATACGATGATACTGTTTTCGTTATTAGTCTGTTTTACATTATCCCGAGGATTGGAAACATTTGTAAAGACCAATAATTTCCTGACTGTCTTAACGGTTGTTTCTACCATAGTTATTTTAGCGGCAATCTATCCTGATTTACAGCTAGTGAGGGTACTGCCGATTATGGAAAACGGTTTGTTGCCGGTTTTAAACGGAGTCTATACAAGTTTAGGCATCGTTATAAATACCGCACTGCTGGTCGGTATCGTTCTGCCCTATGTCAACGATCAGAAAAAGGCCTTAAAAAGCATTGTCATGGGTTTCTCCTGTGCAGCGATCTTTCATGCCATTGTTTCATTGTCTTTTGTGGCCTTTTTTAATGTAGAATTCCTGGAGCAAAATGTGATCTACCCCCTGTACAATATGATGCGTTACATTTATGTCTCGGAGTTTATTTTTGGCTTTGAGGTTATTTTAATGATAGTTTGGGTGGCCTCTACTTTCTTTCTGTATACCGGAGCTTTTCTGCCAACCTTATACGGACTATTCACTGTGTTTAAGCTCAAAGAATTCAGTTATTTAATTACGCCGTATGCGGCAATGGTCATTGCTTTAACCACCCTGTTGCCCAATCCTGTTTACAATATTAAGCTTTATCTGATGTTGAACCAAACCATATCCTGCGGTCTGGGCCTGATAGTAATCCTCAGTTTTGTTATTGCTCTGGTTAAGAAAAAACTCCCCAACCAAACTGAGGAAGCCCAAAAAGTTAAGGGAGCTTAGGCAGCGGGATAGAGATACCAAAGGACTTTAGCAAAGAGATGGAAAGCCCAATCAATAAAAAGGCTGATACAATCCATATCTCAGAGTACAATTTTTCCTTGATAATTTTGGGGATTACATTCACTCCCAGGCCAACATAGACAATTATAATCAATAATCTGTCCAAATTATTTTGCCCCTTTCATCTTTACTGTTAGAATAAACCTATTCTATTGTTTGCATTGTGCAGCAAGTTATTCCAATATAATTGATGAATGGTGCAGTTGTTTTTTACGATGGAGATATGTTTACGGTAAAAGAAAAACAATTGCTGCTATTAAATCGTAAAAGTTTATGGAGCGCTTCATATTTTACTCATAGGATGCCTGGCTACTGGAATACATTTTATTATGAAGATGAACATTGAGCATGCTACTGAGGGGTAATATGATGATTATAATAACCAGCACTCAGGTCTTTGAAGAGTTTATTGTTGAAGAATTCCTTGGTTATATAACAGCCACTGTGGTCCGGGGGTTTAATTTTGTCAGGGATGCCTCTGCCACGCTGACAAGTGTTTTAGGTGGCAGAAATGCCGCCATCGAGGAGCAAATAGAGCTGGCTTTTAATGAAGCTTTAGATCAAATGAGGTGTAAGGCCCGGGCTTTAAAAGCCGATGCTATTATCAACCTAAGCCTGGAGTACAATATTGAGGAGCTAAGTTTCTGTGGCCCGTTGCTGATAGTAGTTGCTGAAGGGGTTGCGGTTGACCTGGTCAGAAGAGAGGGGGCCACCAGTTTGCAACAGGCCCGTGAAAGAGAAGAAGAAGAGGGTCTGATTTGAAACTGAATTGATTTAATTACCTGACCTTATTGGCAGTGTTATTTGGGTAATTTGGATTTGAAGAATTGCTCTATTTTATTTTAAAGCTATTTCGAGAATTAATACTAAACTATTAAACAAACTTTAACCTGTTTCAGTCTGAAATAAGGTACAATATTAGCCAAGTGCAAATCTTGATTTGGGTTATCAACAGATTTGTATTTGGCTATTCTATTAATAATTGAACCAGGAGGAAGAGCAATGATTATTACTACTACACCGACGATTCAAGGACAGGAGATAAGGGACTATTTGGGAATAGTAAATGGTGAGGTTATTCTGGGCATAAATTTTATTAAAGACTTTGCCGCAGGACTAACCAATATTTTTGGGGGCAGAAGTGTCTCTTATGAAGAAGAGCTAATTGAAGGAAGAGAAAAAGCACTGGAAGAAATGGTCTCCAGAGCTAAAAGAATGGGCGCCAACGCCATTGTTGGAATAGATATCGATTATGAAGTTTTGGGGCAAAACGGCTCGATGATGATGATCGTAGTAACCGGGACAGCTGTAGTAGTTTAACAAGGATTTAACATTAATTAAATATATAAATATAGAGCTGTGATTTAGTTAAACCTAATTTCTGAAACCATTGTTTAGTTATTAGGCTTTTTCTTTTTTTGGCATAAGACTCTTTTTTACACTGAGAGCCCGATTACTTTTAAAATGTAATTTTTTTGTCTATTGACAACAGCTTTCAGGCATTGTATAGTTAATTACATAAGTAGTTAACCAAATAACTAAATAGGGATAGCCCTGTAAAGGAGATGATTTTTATCAGTATTCTACTAGTTGATAATGTAAAAAAGAGCTATGGTAGTTTTCAGGCTGTCAAAGGGGTATCACTGGAGCTGCATGGTGGAGAGTCTATTGGCTTACTGGGCCCTAATGGAGCGGGCAAATCAACTACTGTATCAATGATTACCACTCTGACACAGCCAGACAGCGGCACTATTTATTATAAAGGAACCGATACAGCCAGTAATAACAAAATTATTCGGGGCGAACTGGGCTTTGTTCCCCAGGATATAGCCCTATATAACAATCTGTCGGGTTTAGACAATTTAAAATTTTTTGGCAAGGCCTACGGATTGAGGGGAGAAAAGCTGAGCAAAGCAATTACCGAGATCTCAAATATTATTGGCATTGAAGAAAGATTAAAGGATCTGGTCAAGAATTACTCTGGAGGCATGAAGCGGAGGATTAATATCGGCTGCGCCCTCCTGCACAATCCTCGCCTCTTGATTCTGGATGAACCTACGGTGGGAATTGACCCTCAATCCCGAAATCATATTCTGGAGACCGTCAAAAAGCTGAATGAATCCGGGATTTCGGTAATCTATATCAGCCATTATATGGAGGAGGTTCAGGCCTTATGCCAGCGGATTTACATTATGGACCACGGTAATGTTATTGCCTCCGGAACTCATGATCAACTGATTGCAGTTTCACATACCCACAGAATGGTATCCTTTGCTGTTGACAGCAACGAGGATGAAATGAGTAAACTGCTGACCGCCAAAAAGGTTCAGCAAAATGGTCGGGAGTTTGTTATTTCAGCAGATAATACCGCTGGTATTTTAACTGAACTCAATACCTTGGCCGAGCAGGCCGGCTGTCAGATTTTATCCTACAGTGTCGCTGAGCCCACTCTGGAATCTGTTTTTCTGAACCTGACTGGCAGAACACTGCGAGATTAGAGGTTAAAATTATGTATATATCAATTTTAGGGCGAGAGCTGAGGCTAATTTTAACCGACAGAGCAGCTTTATTAACCATAATTGTCATGCCTATTGTTTTAATGGCTATTTTAGGGCTGTCCTTACAGGGCATGTTTACCGAATCGGTCTGGACGACGGCTATTCCGATCGGAGTGGTTCAGGAATACCAGCCTGACCCGGATCGCCAGCAGCCCAACCCGGAAAAGATCTTTTTTGGAGAATTCCTGGAAAATGAACAGGTCAAAAAAATGGTCAGTTATACAGTTATAAGTGCTGCTGAGGCTGACAGGCTGCTGGCCAGTGAAGAGATAGCCGCCTATGTTGTCTTGCCCCAAAACTATGTAGCAGGTACGCAAAATAATATATCATTGAACAATCAACCCAATGAACCGGTCAATATTAAAATTATCGCAGACCCCGAAAGAAATTACAGCGCGCTGGTGGTCGAAGAACTGATCAAAGTCTTTAATGCCTCGATGCAAGACATGACAGTAAAAACTGCAATCTTAGAACGCAGTTTTCCGGCCAACCTCAACTGGTCAGCTAAGGCAACTGATATAGCCCGTTTTTATCAAGATAATCAACAGGAAATATCCATCGAAAATATAGAATTCGACGGTAAAAAACAGATCAGTAGCTTTCAGTACTACTCAGCGGCGATAATGTCGATGTTTTTATTCTTTAGCGCTGGTGTTACCGCTACCAGATTGCTGGATGAACGACGAGGCTATACCTGGCAACGGCAAATTGTGGCCGGAATCAGGCCGGCTACTATTATTCTGGCCAATTGTACTACCGCCATTATGGTTTCACTAATACAGATGCTGATTGTTGTCATATTCTCATCCCTGGCCTTTGGAGTGGCCTGGGGCAGTTTAACCCAGGCAGCTGTAGTCGGGCTCTGTGCAGCTCTGTCCATTGGTGGCTTAGGTGCGATGCTGGCGGTGCTGACCGCGGTTACCGGTAATTATAAAGTGATTACTGCGCTGGAAAGCGTAATTGTTCAGATTTTTGCGCTGCTGGGAGGCAGTTATCTGCCGGTTGAACTCCTGCCTCCGCTAGTTCAGCGGTTATCTAACTTCACACTCAATGGGCTGGCTATTCAGGCATTTACCAAAACAATGCAAGGCTATAACTTATCACAGATAACGCCTTATTTAAGCGGCCTGATTATATTTGCCGTTCTATTTCTGGTCATTGCTTATGGTATTTTTGTCGGCAAAAGGAGGCAAATCGTATGAGAGCAGTTCTATGGGTAAAAACCAGGCAGTTTGTCAAGAATGAATATATCACTACCCTGGTAATGATGCTGATGGCCTTAATCCTCACCGCTATTTTCAGCACCGCTTTCTCGGGAGGCTACCAGCCGGATATACCGGTATACGTTGATCAGAATAATCCTGAAGCCCGGGAATTCTACGACAGGATTTTGGCGGCAGAGGGCTTTTTGTTTACCTCAGTCCCTTACGACGAAGGAATGGACTCCGTTGATGGAAACAAAAGTATGGCTCTTGTCAATATTCCAGCAGATTTTTCTGTTAATGACCCTCAACTGGAACTCTACTACACCAAACCGCAAATGGGTATTTACAATCTCCAGAACACATTGCGAAATACCTGGAGTGAGTATATTAGAACCAAAGCTACCGTCCAACAGGCCCAAAACCTGGCTCAAGAACTGGGGTTAGCCAGCACGGTATTGACCGAAGAAGTAAGTTCAGTGGTTGAGGAAACCACCCGGAATCCGGTATTTACCTTTACCAGCAACCGGGTCGGCCGACGCAGCGACTATGATTTAGTTCATTATATTATCGGCTTCACTTTATTTCTTTCTACCTTTCCGGTTGTGTTTATTGCTTCTGAAATACTGCAGGATAAAATGGATGGGGTCTTTTACCGGCAGGGCATTTCCGGGATTCACCCGATAAAAATTATGTTGGGGCATATGTTGTTTGCTTTTATGGTCGGCAGCATCCAGGTCACTGCTTTAATCACCTTAGGCAGATATGTATTTGGCATAGCTTGGGGTGACAACCTGGCGGCAGTAATTCTTTATGCTGTTTTGTTCGTGTTAGTCATGTCCTGTATTGGCCTGTTTTTAGCTTTTACAGCCAAGAACATGCGCCAGCTTTCCGGACTGGCACCGATTATCATCATCAGCAGCGCGATGTTGGGGGGCACCATGTGGCCGTTGGAGATGATCTCATTCCAGCCCTTAATCTGGCTCAGCAATATTGTGCCTCATAAATGGGCCATGCAGGCAATTAAAGGATTGACACTTGGGCAACAAACATTTTGGGAAACCAGTTCTGCCAGTTTAGTTTTGCTGGGCATGGTGCTGTTCTGGTTTGCTGCTGCCTATTTCAAGTACAGAAGATCCTTTACCAGACCTCAATAAGAGCTGTTTTCACCCCTCATTGTATTTAGGAAATCTTATGATAACCTTCCCAAACCCCAAAATACTTTTTGGGGTTTGATAATATTCTGCCCAGAAAATTTTTATGGACTTATGAAATTAATATGTTATCATCTTATTATAGCCCACTTTCGCCTGGTAAAATAATTTGCTGAGGGCGGGGGTGGTATTACAAACTATTTGGAGATCTCTGATGAATTATTTATACTTGGTTACCGCTGCAGCGGTTATTATCTCAGCTATAGCAGACAGTAAAAAAACGATAAAAGCTTTTCAGGTAGCCTGTAGAAAGCTTAGGAAAATCATCCCCCAGTTCCTGCTGATGTTAATTCTAATTTCAATAGCTTTATTTTTGCTGCCTGAATCAGTAATTACCGCTTATTTAGGCGGTAAAAATATTCTGGCTACCACCTTCCTGGCAGCAATGTTGGGCTCTATAACTATGATGCCCGGTTTTATTGCTTTTCCGCTATGTGGCATTTTACTAAATAATGGAATTGCGTATACAACCCTGGCCTCGTTTTCAACAACCTTAATGATGGTTGGGGTGCTGACTTTTCCGGTCGAGAAAGAATATTTTGGTACCAGGCTGACTGTTTACCGCAATGCCGTCAGCTTTATTATTGCCTTACTGGTTGCGCTGATTATTGGCCTGGCCTTTGGGGAGATTGCAGCATGAAAAAATTATCCCCAACCAAAGCACTGATAATCTGCTATGCCCTGTTTATCGCTGTTTCGTTCATAATACAATACCAACCTGGAGTCAGGATTGCTCATAATTTTTATAGTTTTGCGGCGAGCATGTTGAAGATACTGCCGTGCGCATTTATTTTAATTGGGTTGTTTGAGGTATGGGTCAAAAGAGAAACAATTGAAAAGTATTTCGGAAATTCATCCGGTTTTTATGGCTACTTCTGGGCGATACTGCTGTCCTGTACCACAGTGGGTGGTGCCTATGTGGCGTTTCCCATCGCCCACTCCCTATTTACCAAGGGGGCCAGGTTGAGCATCGTGCTGACTTACATTGGGGCTTCTGCTATAACCAGAATTCCGATGACAATCTTTGAGGCTTCATTCTTAGGCCTGTCCTTTTCTCTGATCCGGCTCATTGTTTCAATACCGCTGGTCATTATCAGCTCCATAATCCTGGAGAAATATATCGATGTCAAATCTTTAGAGCACAAAAAATCGAAGCAAATGTAAATACAGCACTTTTTCTGTAACACAACTCAGCTTATTGATTTGAGTTGTTTATTTTTACTCTTTAATTCCTTTATTTTATATTTTATCTAATTATTTGTTAACATAATTGTCAATTATACTATAATTGGGCTTTTTAGATTGCTTATGGGGCTTTTATTATGTAGAATGAAATATATTACAGCTGTAACTAGAGCTTACTGAATGAATCGCTAGAATTCAATCAGTAACGAGCAGAGGTCATAAAATGGCTTAACTAAGCCATTTTAGCCGGAATTATCGGCGTCTGAACAGTGGCGTTTGCAAAACGTCAACTTGACAGGTGCAAGTTTTTCATGATTTAAAGCATGTTGCACCTGACAAGTTCAAAAAGCTTTAAAAGCAAGATAACTACAGGCTTTTTTAATTGTTCAGTAAGCCCTATTTATTACTTTCACAGGAGTTTGCAAATGATATTATCCAAAAATTTATGGCTTGGAAAAGAGAAGAACACCGCCCAGCTGCTACCCAGAATGGCAGCCAAACACGGCTTTATCGCCGGCCCTGACAGTAGCAAACTACTTTCAGTACAAATTATAGCAGAATCCTTCAGCTCTATTGGGGTTCCCGTTTTTTTAGCTGATGTCAGCGGAGATCTCTCTGGCTTATGTGAGCCCGGGATACCAGTTGAGTCCACTATTGCCAGGCTTCAAACTACGGGGCTGAATAATGGTGGCTCTTTTTCATTCCCGGTAGAGTTTTGGGATATCTGGGGCAAAGAAGGCAGCCCTTTAAGAACCACAGTTACCGATATTGGCCCCCTGCTGTTGAGCCACATGCTGGGACTGACTAACGCTCAAACGGGCACTTTATACACTGTTTTTAAAATTGCTGATGAACAGGGTCTGCTGTTACTGGACCTTAAGGATTTAAAAGCAATGCTGAGATATATAGAACAGGATACCGATGCCTTAGCTGTGGAATATGAGTTGATTTCAAAAAGATCTGTACGAGCCGTGCAAAAGGAGTTAGCTGTTTTGGAGCACCTTGAGATTGATTCATTTTTTGGAGAACCTGCTTTAGATATTCTGGATTTGCTTAGAATTGACCAGCAAGGACAGGGTTTTATCAATATTCTCACAGCTCAGACCCTTGCCAGATATCCTCACTTGTATTCCATGATAGTACTTTGGCTGTTAGCTGAGATTTATGAAATGCTGCCTCAGGCTGGTAACGATGATAAACCTCAGCTGATTTTTATCTTTAACAAAGCTGATTTGCTGTTCAGATACGCTACTACAGAGCTGCTGTCAAAAATTGAGCATATCCTAAGACCCTTAAGTACCAAAGGAACAGGTGTGTTCTTTGTGACCAGCAACCCACTGAGGATACCTGATAATATTTTAGGCAAGTTGAAGAATAAAATAATACATGCCCTGCCAGTTTACACTACTTCAGAGCAAAAAACTGCTCGACAGACAGCTGAAATTTTTAGACCTAATCCTGAGATTGACTTTATCAACACCTTGCCTGGCTTGCAGAAAGATGAAGCTTTAGTATCTTTTTTAGATAACCGTGGTCACCCGTCCAAAACTAAAAAAATACAGTTCAGGCCACCACAAAGCCGGCCTGGTCCGGCCTCAGAGCAAAGAAAGCACCGGATTGTCAGAGAATCAGCACTTAACAGGAAATACACTGCATTGACTGACCGCAATTCTGCCCATGAACGTTTACATAACTATTTTAAATACAAAAATACGATACAGCAGCACAAACCGATTGACCAATCAGAAGCTAAACATTCTAATAAACGGCAGCAGTCCGATACGGCAATAGACAAAATTTTAAAGTCGGCAGCAACGTCTGTCGGCAGACATCTGGGCCAGACTTTAGCCAGAGGACTGTTGGAAACCCTGAGGAAAAAAGACAATTAAAGATCACCAGTCTGGGCTTTGACTTGCTAGAAATTGTCAATTAATTATAATATAATGCTATATTATTTAAATCAATTATCTATAGGAAATTTGTTTATTATCTTTCATTTAGACTTATTTTTATTCATTAGCTGCAGTTTTGTGGTAATATTTATTATATATCACTTTTGAAAAGGAGGTGCTTCGGTGGTCTTTAGTAAGGACTCTATCATAAATATACTCAGCAGACCCGTCAATTTTAATTTTGTCAACAGCGAAATCAATAATCAGATCAATAATAATGAGCTGTTTAGCACTGTATTTAAATATAGTCCTATCGGACTGATTATAATTGACGAAGAAGCCAGACTATACAAAGTCAATAATTATTTTTTTAAATACCTGGGTATGCCTTATCATGAAGTGACAGATAAGAGATTTGGTAATATGTTTTCATGCAGTATTATCGATGGCAGTAGTTTAGTATGTGGGGAATCTTTGTCTTGTCGTCAATGCCAGATCAGGAATGCCATCAATGAAGTGCTGCTCTATGGCAAAACAATTGAAAGCATTGATATACCTCATAAGTTTACGATAAAAACCCAGATTGAAACAAAGTGGTTTATTATCAGTGCCAGCCCGATCACTTTCAATTCCAAAAAGTATGTTTTAATGTCCTTTGTGGATATCACGCAAAGAAAAAGGCTGGAAGATCAATTGACAATTTTAGGTATTACTGATGAACTGACCGGTTTATACAACAGGCGTTACTTAATAGAACGATGCAAGAGAATGATCAGTGAATGCCATAATACCAATCAGGTAATGTCACTGGTCATAATTGATTTGGATAACTTTAAGTATATCAATGATACCTATGGACACTCTGTTGGGGATGATGTTTTAATTGCTTTTGCTGAAACCCTGCGCGATAATCTCCGCAGCTGTGATTTAGCAGGGCGCTTTGGCGGCGAGGAGTTTATTATTGCGCTGCCCAATGCCCCTTTGGATATTGCCAATAAAGTTATCAGAAGAATCCAAAACCATTTTGAACAGCTATCCTTATTACGGTTCAATAAACCTATCAGCTTTAGTGGTGGACTGATTCAAATTCCTTCAGATTATCGTGAGGCTCTGTCCTTTGAAGAGGCTCTGGAAAAAGCAGACAGTTTGCTTTACTGGGCAAAAAACAAGAGTAAAGGAACCATTAAATCCGAATTATTTGAAAACAGATAATACTTTCATTTTAATCGCTTTAGCTATATTACCAATTCGCGTGTTAATTTAAGACCATGAGCAAAGAACTACTCGTAAGATACGGCATTCTTATAAGGCCTGCTGGTTCGTAAGGTATTATTTCTGGTCATGGTTATGATGGAATTTAAGACCGTTTTTCCGGCCTGTAAAGCAAATACTATATCCTTGGTTGGATTATCCGGCAGCTTAATATATTGGCTTTGCATCTCTGCAATGCAGTTAAACACCTCTGTAATTGATCCATAAGACTTATTATTGCTTAATGGCAACATATTAGTTTTTTTCATTTTCAGCAGGGTTCGATGCAGATTGTATTCGTATCTGGTATATTCTATGATCGATTTTTTATGGTACTTGGAGTAAAAATGATATTTGCAAAAATAATCAGCAATTAAATGCGTGGCAATCCCGCAATTTTCAACATAGTGTCCAGGCGAGCTGGGCTCGGTAGTGATACTTTGGATTAGATTTGCTAAATAGTTATAGGTCTGATAATGATAGTGAGCTCCTCCAACCAGCTTGCGATTTAAGTCAGGCTTAACATTGCCGAACTTAAACTGCAATATTGGAGCAGCAAAGGGTTGGCGAAGAAAGGTTTCTTCATATAGGATATCTGCAAAAATTAAATGACTGCTTATTAGCATTTAACTCCCTCCCTACTACTAATTATATTTTTTCATTTTTGAGTTATTGTTTTATTCATGTTAAGAATTTTTAAAATATAATATGGATAAAGTTAAGTTTAGGTTTCAGGCCCGCCATTTATTCAGGAATCTTCTTCCGGCTTCCCTACCCAACTGATAATCTTTTTTTAATTTTCTTCTATCCTTAGTAAAGGTTCTGGTATTGAATTTTTGAGAAGGACTTATCACAGTTACGGTGGCATCAACCGGGGGATTATTGATAAACTCCAAGGACTGCTCATATAAAAAATGGTTACGTGCTAATTTTTGAGCCAATTTCTTGTGCTTATACAAGTACAAGCGACAAAAAAGCCTCTCCAGCCGATCATTGGAACAGGTAGATTGCAGCCTTGATCTAATAACCACAATATTGGTAGCTCCCAGGTTATAGGCCTGCCTGACTGGCAAAGGATCGGCTACTCCTCCATCAGTCATCTGTTCATTATCAATTACTGGAAAACGACGATAAGCGGTTGGCATCGCACAGCCCGCCTTAAGCAGATCAAAGATATTTTCTTCAGTTGGACTGAGATAGAGGGCCTCTCCAGTGGCTACCTGGGTTACAACTATATAAAACTCAGCCCGATAATTGAAAAGGGGCTGATCGTCAATAAATATTTCTCTTTTGGAAATCTCCCAAAGCCAGTCCAAATCTATTAAATTTCCACCTCTTAAAAAACGCCGCCAATTGATAAAATCTTTTCTGAGCATGTAGTCGAGGTAGATGCGATACGTTTTTTGATACATCTTAGCCAGATAAGCTGTTAAATTATTAGCCCCGGCTGAAACTCCAATACATACATCAAATGGATTAAAGTTTTCTTTCATAAAGCTGTCGAGCACCCCAGCCGCAAAGATACCCCGCATCGCTCCGCCTTCGACTACCAAGGCTGTTTTTGCCATAAAAAAACCCCCAAGAATTCAATACCCATATTATTCCCAGCGAATAAATAAATAATGATTTTTGGGGTAAAAAAAGAGCACCTTCGTAAGAAGGTGCTCCCACATAACCTACTTGTTGGAATACCAACACAGTTGGCTGGCCACAAAATAATTTGCTCATGTGAGCATTATAACACCATTAAACATTTTATGTCAATAAGGATAATAAATTATATTTACTAAAATCTTATAATCTTGCAACTCACCTGCTCTACTTTTAAGCTTAAATTTAACATTATGTTAATCAAATATATATATTTCTGACTGTTTAAAACTATTTTTAATTATTTATGCCCTAAATTATAATAAAGAGCCGTACAAAACTGTATCAAAAACAGGTTAAGGCAAGAAAGCATCGGCAATAGCTGATCAATTATTTGACCTGGCGCCTGCTGAACGTGAAAAAAACTTGTATTATTAATTGTTAATATATATTTTCATATATTGTACTAAGGATTATAATATATTGAGTAATGTGCAAATTATAAACCAGGTACCAGCCTACTGCATACCTTAAACCATTGGAGGATTCTTTTATGGATACACCCTTTAAACCACCAGCAGCTGCAATTGAGTTCCTTCAGCAAGCTGACCCTGTACTCGGTAAATTTATCAGCAGTTTTGGGGAGATTACCAGGCGAAAAACCATCAGTAATCCGCTGGAAGCCCTCATTTCAAGTATTATTGGACAACAGGTTTCCAGACCGGCAGCGAGATCGATTAACAGCAAATTTAACAATTTGATTAGCTGTCAGTTTGAGCCCGAACACGTTTTAAGCTTTAATGATGAGCAGCTGAGAGGCTGCGGTCTGAGCCGTCCCAAGATAAAATATGTAAAATCTTTGTGTCAGGCTATAGTCGACGGCTCAGTAGACCTTAATAATCTTGAGGCCTTAAGCGATAAAGAAGTAATCAGGATGCTGACAACTGTTAACGGTATTGGCATCTGGACGGCTGAAATGTTTTTAATATTCTGTCTGGAGCGTCCCAATATTTTGTCTTACAATGATTTGGGGATTAGAAGGGGGATTAAGAATCTCTATCAGCTCCAGGAATTGCCAACTAAAGGATTTGTAGATCAACTTCGGCAGCGGTATGCGCCGTTTAACACACTGGCTTCATTTTATTTATGGGAAGCGTCTGTTTAGCGGTGGGCAGAAACGGGGTTTAACATGATATTTTTGTTTTTATCTATCTGTAGCAGCGCAGGTATGGCGGCAATTTTTAAATACAGCGAGGGTCGCAATCTAAATCGCAATATGATAACCACTGTCAACTATGTGGCAGCAGTAGTGGTTAGCTTATTTATGATCCTTCAAAAAAGGCTGGCCATCAATATTGGCATCGTCTCTTTCAAGGCCTTTTTCAGGGAATTTACTGTTTTAGGAGGGGCTAAGTTTAGCAGCACCGCTGTCGGAAGCTTTGCTTTAATATTAGGCCTGGTTACCGGGGGCATCTATTTTGTCGGCATTATCGCGATGCAGCTCAGCGTCAGAAATTACGGAGCCGGCTTGACAGGCATGTTTAACAGGGCTGGGGTGATTATCCCCATTGTGCTGTCTATTTTACTGTGGAACGAACTGCCGACAACCGGACAATGGCTGGGAATTATTTTGGCAATGACCGGAATTGTCCTGGTTAATTTGAGCGATGAAAAGGACAAAAGATTTAAATTCCACCTGCCTCTGCTGGTGTTATTGCTAACCGGGGGGCTGGGAGCTTTGGCCAGCAAGGTTTTTCAGGTTTACGCCCCGATGTTGTACCGCAGTGTTTTCTTATTGTTTGTTTTTGGCTCAGCTCTGATTATCAGTTTATTTTATACCATGCGAACTGCTAAAGCTTGGAACAGGCAGGAGATTTTTGCGGGCATTGGGGTCGGCATTTGTAATCAGTTTGCCGCCACTTTTTTGCTTTTAGCTCTCAATGCCTTGCCCGGACCGGTTGTTTACCCACTGGCGGCTGCCGGTACAATTGTTGTCAATAATATTATGGGCCTGCTGTTGTTCAAGGAGCAATTGAAAAGAAAGGAATGGATTGCCATTCTCCTAACTATTGTCGCTGTGTTGCTGCTGGCTTAATATTTTTGAGTAATTGACCGTTAACTGATTAATTGCACCTGGACCTGGTCCAGCAACTGCTGATACTGGTGGAACTCGATGATTCCGGTAGCTGCCTGCAGAGCGGCTGCCGTTCCGGCTGCTGCCGCCATTCTCAGGGTTGCTGCCGGTTCCCGATTTCGCAGATAACCCACTGCCAAACCGGCCATTGCCGCATCCCCACAGCCAACTGTGCTGACTACTGCTACATCGGGCACGATAACCCTGTAAATGCTGCCTGCCCAGGTAGCGATCATGCCTTGCCGACCCAGGCTGACAATGGCAATTTTAATACCTTGTTCCTGAAGCTGACGGAGAGCCCGCCAATAGCTGACATCTGAATCAGGCTGCCAGCCCAGCCATTCGGCCAGCTCTGTCTGATTAATCTTGACCAAAGCAGGCCGGGCAGCAACCCCCTGACGTAAGGCCTCACCTTTGGCATCCAGATACAATGGAATCTTATGATGATGGGCGATCTTTATTAATTCGGCGTAGGCCTGACTGCCAATCCCTAAAGGCAGGCTTCCGGAAGCGGTTATCAGTTTTGCTTTTGACAATTGCTCAGTGAAGAGCCATTTGAATCTGCGATATTCTTCCTGATTGACGACAGGCCCACTTTCTCGAACCTCAGTAATAGCTTCTCTGTCTATTATCGCGATACATCTGCGAGTTGGTTGGTTGATGGCAATTGATCTGCTGGTGATACCCAAGCGCTGTAGCTGGCGGCCGATAAATTCACCATCTGCCCCACCAAGGAGCTGGACAACAGTAATATCTTCTCCCAGGACTTTAATCACCCTGGCAACATTATTTCCTTTGCCACCGGCCACTCTCAGCACCTCACCGGTGCGGTTTATTTGGCCGATGTGCAGCTTATCCAGCTTTAGAGCCACATCAACTGACGGATTAAGGCAAACACTGATAATCATACTGATCTACTCTTACCGGCACTGCCAAACAGCTTTATTTTCTGCTTGGCCACTTCATTAACTGCCTTTTGACCAGCCTGAAGATACCACCGCATATCACTTTCACTGGTATGTACCATAAGATATTTTCGAACTGCATCGGTAAAGGCAATTTTTAACTCCGTTGCAATATTGATTTTACTGATTCCAGCTTCAATCACCTCTTTAATCTGTCGATCAAGCAGCCCGGAAGCGCCATGCAGTACCAATGGAATCCTAACCTGTTGCCTAATCTTGCGCAGTCTTTCAATATCCAGTTTAGGGGTAGTTCGATAAGGACCGTGCTGGGTGCCGATGGCGACAGCTAAACAGTCTATACCCGTTTTACTGACAAAACCCGCTACCGCATCGGGATCTGTCAGCCAATCATCTGAGATTAAGGTATTGGTGGCCACATTGAAACCCCCGACACAGCCTAATTCAGCCTCAACGGCTACATTGCCACGGCCACGAGCCTGGTTAACTATCTCTCGGGTATTTCTGATATTGGTGGCTATGTCTTCAGTTGATTCATCGATCATAACGCTGTCAAACCCGGCCTGAATACATTGTCTGATAAATTCAGGATCATGTCCATGATCTAAGTGCAAGGCTACTGGTACAGTACTTCTCCAGGAGATATCCCGAACTAAAGTAGCAATTAAGCGCATGCCAATATGTCGCACTGTAGCCGGTGACAAAGCTAAAATTAACGGAGATTCCAGCTCCTCAGCTGCCTGGGTAACGGCATTTATGGTTTCGATATTGTAAACATTAAAGGCAGGAACCGCATATTTTTCTCTCATCGCCTGCCTGAGGATTTTTACAACTAATGATTCGGCCAATTAAACTCACACCTTACTTTCTTCACTCTGTAATTTTTCTATAAAGCTTTGGCTGACAGGGCCGGTTAACTTCCTGGCTAACAGAACTGCACCACTTTCGGGGCTCAGCGCTGGGTGAACCAGCTGGCACCTGTGGTCGTACTGCTGCAGCCTGGCAGCTAACGGTTTAAGGATTATTTCACCTGAATTAAACACCCCTCCCGACCAGGATACCGGTACAGTTTGTAAATCGTCAAACTTAATATTGGAGATCACAGCTCCAGCCAATGAAGCCAACTCACCGGCCGCTTTCTGATACATTTGGCAGGCATAATGATCTCCTTCACCAGCAGCATCGCCCAGAATAGTAGCTAAACCGGCAATCTTATCTCTTCTGTTTTGCCAATCATCAACTACAATATTTATGATGTCGAAATCATTGCTTAAGTTCAGCCTGGTGCTTACTAAATCATAAAGACTGCTGCGCGGCAATCTGCCATCGGCCTGCTTAGTAAACAATTCCAGCAGCTTTTTGCCCAGCCAATAGGCGGAGCCTTCGTCGCCGCAAACATGTCCCCAGCCCCCGGCCCGAGCCTCGTGCTGCTGGGCTGTTCGGCCATAGGCCATTGATCCTGTACCCGCCAGAATATTTACACCGGGATTCAGAGCTAAAGAACCGGCCCAGCCAGCTAAAACATCGTTGCCGCAATCCCAGACTACACCGCAAAAAAGTTTAGCCAGAATCTCATGCAGACAGTTTTCAACTGTTCGATCTTCTCCATATCCGGGCACAGCAGCAAAGATCGCAGTAAGCTGATTTAATGTCAGACTGGCTTGCTGAAGGACATCCTGCAGCCCGCCAGCAATTATGTTACCAAAAGCAGCTAATCCAATCTGCTGATAATGACAGGTGCTGACAGCAATGCTGGCCAGCTTTTCACCTCTACTATTAACCAGCAGAAAAACTGTCTTAGTGCCGCCGCCATCAATTCCCAGATAGTATTCCATTTACAACCCCTTTATCATAGCCTGGCGATACTGTTTAACATCGATGGATTTTGATGTTAGTCGCGACTCTTCTGTAGCAAATGCCAGTAAATGGCTCTGAACAGATTCTTCAGCTGAGGTCAGGGCCTGGCCAGCCTCCCCCTTTATCAGCGATATAAAGTCCTCTGTTAAACCGGTATCTCCCCCTCCATGTCCTCCAGCCCGGAGGTCTGGCCTGATGATCTGTTTTGAGGACGAACCAAAGGTAATAACTTCAATTTCATTCAAGCCCAGATGGGCTCGGATTTCACCTTTTGAACCCATTAGCTTCATTGTGCGGGAGATATCACTGGTAAAAGCAGAAAGGTTAAAGGTTGCGGTGACTTTGTCCTCAAACTCCAAGATGGTTACCTGATGATCTACAACATCGTTATTACTTTTGTAGACACATCGACCGTAATCATTCTGGTACAAAGCCGCAGTTAAGGCCTGTTCAGTCTGCTCACTGCAAACCACTGTTGTGGGCCATTTTCCAATACGGGGATAATATATCTTTTTAGCAGAGTAAGGACAATCTGATTCTACTGGACATTCCAGACAGCGTTCTCCAGCCTGCGGTGGAGCTGCCTCCGGCCTGAAATGGGACAGCTGGCCGTAAGAACTTAGTTTTAAACAGTTTTTACCCACCAGCCACAGTAAAATATCCAGATCATGACAGCTTTTCGCCAGTATCAAAGGGCTGGAGTCAGCTGCGCTTTTCCAAACTCCTCGGACAAAACTGTGTGCAAAATGATAGTAGCCAATGTTCTCATTGTGTTGGATAGTGATCAGCTCTCCGATAGCCTTACGCTGCAACAGCTGCTTCAGGGCTGTGAAAAACGGGGTATAACGCAGCACATGACCGATTAGAAACACCTGGTTTCGACCACGAGCCAGTTCAGCCAGTTTTAAACACTCACTTAGCTTATTAGACATCGGTTTTTCTAAAAGGACGTGGTACCCCTTTTCCAGGGCCAGCTGGGCTGGTACAAAATGCTGATCATCAGGGGTAGCAATAATTACAGCATCACTGAGCCTGGGTCCCTCCAAAAGTCTTTGATAGCAGCTAAATACATTTTCAGGCCTGATCTGAAACTCCCTGGCCATTTCAGCTCTTTTGATCTCGTCCGATTCTGCAACAGCAACTATGCTGATACCTGGATGATGCTCTTTAAGATAGCTGGCGTAGACATCTTTTCCTCTCTGACCAGCGCCAATTATGGTTATAGTTGGGTTTTTCATTTTAACTCCTTTGCTGGGTTGGGGCAATCCTTAATTCTTATTGGCAATATTCGTAAACCGTGACCCCTTTTACTACCCTGTTTATCGTGCCCGACGGCATCGGATTATCTGTATCTATCTGCAATTGAATTGATTTATGCAGGGTTAAAAGCTGAGCATATAGCAGATAATTGAAGATTAAATAAATATCTTCCGGTACATCATGGTCATCCGTAGAATAATTAATAACTTCATTGGGCAATTCCACCTGCTCACTACTGAGCACCACGATAGCCGCCGCCTCGTTGTCTTGGGCTATTTCGTTTATTAGATCAATTTGATATTGTCTGGTATACAGGTTATTGGATAAAAACACGACAATAATAGTTTGATTATTGATTACTGCTTTGGGGCCATGCCTAAACCCCAGCAAAGAATCGTAGACTGATACAACCTTGCCAGAAGACAGCTCCAGCATTTTCAGGGCAGCCTCTCGCGCCAGGGCAGTAAGATCGCCATCTCCCAAAAATACTATGCGGTCGAAATCTGTGGTTAAAATCTGGGCTACCTGTGCTGAGTAGTCTGACAGCAGTTTTTGACCATTCCTGCTGATGTCTCTCAACGCCTTGATCATTTGCTCGCTTCCATCACTCATCAGTAGAACTGTCAACATCATCGTAGTAAAACTTGAGGTCATGGCAAAGCCCTGGTCATTGGCTTCTTCAGGCATTAAGATTAACTCGATATTGCTCTTATCTGAATACCTGGCTAATCCTCCTTCAGGATTACAGGTGATAAAAATATGCTTTATATCGGTAATCAGCTGCTCAGCCAGTTTAACGGCAGCCATGCTTTCGGGGCTGTCGCCGGAACGGGCGATAGAGACCAGCAGAGTAGGTTCATCTCTGAAATGGAGATAGGGAACTGCAACCAAATCGGTTGTGGAAATCGCCTCAATCGGAAATGAAGCCTTTCTGCTCCAGTAAGGGGCGGTACATAATCCTACAAAAGATGAACTGCCAGCACCGGTTATAATTATTCTACGGGCTTCAGTAATTTTGCTCCTACTCTGGCGGTTAAAACTGTCAAGTACCTGCTGCCATAACGCCGGCTGCTGAATAATCTCTCGGTGGGTATGGCTGGCACCTTTTGGTATTTCAGGGTTTAGAAAATTCATGTGATACTCCTTTGACATGGTTATCATTATTTTCACGCTATTAGTATAGCATTATTACCAAAAAACTGGGTATCTTTTCTCGGCTTATCAGGCAGGAGTTCGATTTTTTTAGGCGAAAATACTGGATACATGATTCAGGAAAGAGGAGATTAGATGAGTATTGAATTAGTGCATGCTTTACGCGGAGATCTGGTTGAAAGTATTTATCGCGGGGACATAGCTGTAGTTAATGCTGAAGGCAAACTGCTGTATAGTGCTGGCGACCCTGTTCAGAAAATTAGTTTTATTCGTTCTGCAGCCAAGCCAATTCAAGCCCTTCCTGTAGTTGCTTCAGGCGCTATGGAGAGGTTTAATATATCTGACCAAGAGATAGCTGTTTTTTGCGCCTCTCATAGCGGTGAGGAAGAGCATACTACAGCTGTTCGTTCCGTATTACAAAAAATCGGGCTGGACGAAAGCTATTTGCAGTGTGGAAGCCACCCCCCGATTTATCGAAAAGCTGCTGATGAGTTGGTGTTAAAAGGCATTACCCCCAGCGAGGTTCATTGCAACTGTTCCGGCAAACACTCTGGCATGCTGACTTTGGCTCAGCAGCAGGGCTGGTCAACCACTGACTACATTGCCTTGGACCACCCTGTACAGCAGGCCATGCTTCAGGCTATGGCAACCTGTGCCGGAATCAAGGCTGAGGAAATTGCCATTGGTACTGATGGCTGCGGGGTGCCGGTACATGGCTTGTCTGTCTTTAGAATGGCCTTAGCCTGGGCAAATTTAACCACTCCCAAGTATTTACCGGCTGATTTAGCCCAAGCTGCAACCAGAATTGCCCAGGCTATGATTAGCCACCCCAGCAAGGTTGCCGGTACCAATCGCTTTTGCAGTGCCTTGTTAACTGCCGGCAAAGGTGCCTGGATTAATAAAAGTGGCGCTCAAGGGATATATTGCTGCGGTTTGCTGGATCAGAACCTGGCGATAGCCATAAAAATTGAAAGCGGAACAGGAAGTGCCGGTTACAGTGCCATGGTTGAGGTTTTACGCCAGCTGGATTTGCTCAGTAGTCAACAGCTGGAAGAACTGAAGCGTTTTCACAAACCGGTGATGCGCAATCATCGTGGGGATGTGGTGGGGGAGTTAAAACCAGTTTTTACATTAGCCTCTCCCATACGGTAGCTCCCATAATTGGACTATCTCGGCGTCATACGAGAAAATCTGCTAAAAGATATACTACTGTATTATCTTTGTATCAGATTTTCTCTATTCCTTGATCTAGCCTCAATTATGTGAGCCTAGCTTTAATGTAATTGTAGGCGTTTATTTACAATTGGTTGGCAGTAGGTTGGCAATTGGTTGGCGGTAGTTGTATTTATGAGGAAAAAATACCCAGTACTGTTCTTTACATTAGTCCTAGGAAAACAATGGTTCAGCTATCGTTCCAGCCTCTGTTCAAGCAATAGTTCAGCTACTGTAAAAAACCAACTGCACCCCGCTTGCTGTCAGCGAGCCCAAACCAATTGCGCAGCAATTCCACACCGTTTACGTAGTAAACCCAGCTTCGTATTATCCTTGCAGAAAATTTCTTCTATTCCTTGAGTTGGGCATTATTCTGAAAGCCTGTTTATAAATATGTTTTCCCCAGCGGACGTTTCCGAGAAATGCCCTCACTCTGCGTAATACGCAGCAAATATTCACAAAGATATATTAAACCATATTATCTTTGAGAATATTTCTGCTAAGCCTTGATTGAGAACATTCTCGGAAACCACCTTAATATGTAACTTACAGCCATTATAAAAATAACTCCAGCTAATTTAGGATCATTAACTGTGTTCAACCCTGTTCACGAAGGGCTTTTGAGAGGCAATGGGCAGGTTTTTTTGCTGTAAACCAGGCGCTTTTTAATCAAAGGGGATGGTTCTGAGGATACTGATAAAAACACTTAAGGTTACAATTACTACCAATACGGGACGATACAAGATCGAACATTGCTTGGCAGCGAACAGTTTAGAAGAAATTAGCCCATGAGTAATAATTCCACATAAGTAACTGATTGAACGAGGAAAATAACAAAGTGAACCTGTTATGTTGTGGATTATTGCCGGATCATTATGTATTGTTAAATAAGATTTTTTCAATACTGAATAAACTAATATCTTTACATCAGCCCCAGGAAAAACAATTGTTCTGGCAATCGTTAAACCATTGTTCCAGCCATTGTTCAGCAATCGTAAATTTACGAAGCAAACCCACTAACAATAGCTCCCGGATTAGTGTTGAAGGATGATACCAGATAATTCCTGGGAGAGGTTATATTCATACATGCTATAATCACATGCAGGGATTTGAAGGAGATGATGTACTTTGATAAAGGTAGCTTTTAAGCAGCAAATGTATTTTGGGCTGGCTATTGTTTTACTAGGTTTTGTGTTATCAACCCTTTTTAGCCAAGGCATGTTTTTAAATACAGGACAAGTTCTTTATGGACTTTTATTTATTATAAATCCTGTTTTCCCCACCCGGTTTGAAAATATCCGAGGAATGAAACTCTATATACGCTTAGCCGGGTTGATTGTGGTAGCACTAGGGCTAATTACTCGTTTTGGAGTGTAAGAGCAGCGTTGGTCCCATCCTCATTAATGAGCCAGAATACGGCCTGAACTTTCTGTCGTTTACAACTCTATTTAGCACACGGGGCGATACAAGTTCGCCCCTACTTTTTATTAGTCCCAGGAAAAACAATCGTTCCAGCCACTGTTAAAGCAATAGTTCAGCTATTGTAAAAGCAATTCCACCCCGTTTACGAAAGTAAACCCACCCCTATGATCATTTGCCCTTCGCCAAATAGTTTGCAACTCACATAATTTCATTCCAGCAGGCATATTATTTTATGATAGCAAGTGATAGTTAGCTACAAGTGAGGTGAGCTGATGTTTTTTTCTGTAAATGTCTCCCGCTATAAACTGCCCATTCTGATAATTGGCACAATATTGCTTATTTTAGCCTTAACCTTCATTGTTTTCCCTGTTTTAGGGCAAAAATTGTTAGCGGTAGTTGCCCCTAACAGATTGGTTCCCATTTATGCAGTTGACACCGATGAAAAGGTTGTCGCCATATCCTTTGACGCTACCTGGGGAGCAGATTACACTTCAGTAATTTTAGACACTTTAGATGAATATGAAGTAAAGACTACCTTTTTTCTTTGCGGCAGGTGGATTGAAGAATACTCAGATAAAGCCAAGCTGATATCTGACCGAGGGCATGAAATAGGCAATCACAGCTTAACCCATCCTCATATGAATACTATCAGCAGTGCAGAGCGTACCAAAGAGATTATGGAAACCCATAAACTTATTAAAGAGCATACTGGCCAGGAGGGCAGGCTGTTCAGATGCCCATTTGGAGAATATAACAATGCTGTCATTGAGTCCTGCCACGCGGCAAACTACGAAGTAATACAATGGGATGTAGACTCTCTCGATTGGCGCGAGTATGCAGATGCTAATTTTATTTTTAATCGAGTAACCAATAAGGCAAAGCCCGGTTCAATAGTTTTATTCCACAATAATGGGGCCCATACCGCTGAGGCTCTTCCCCGGATACTCAGCTATTTTCAGGAGAACGATTTCAGGGTAGTGAAGATCTCTGAAATCCTTTATCAGGAGAATTATTACGTTGACCCAGCTTCCGGTTTACAGAAAAAGAGAAAGTAGTCTGATTGAGAGCTTCGGAACTTATTTTTGTAACCAACGTCTAACATAATAGAAAATTTTCCAGAAGGGTATCCTCAATGAAGAAGCTATTCTATATTGCTACCGTAATAATGATAGCTGTGTCAGCTCTAAATAGCTGTCAAAACAATGCAACTAAAGAACCCGCTACCTATGACATTACAGTTATTGGCAAAGTGGTAACCGTAAACGACAATCTAATATCCATTAAGGTTTTAACAGGATTGCATTTTGATGATGCAATTCTAATCATTAAAGAAAACACCGAGTACAGCCAAGATACCTCTCAGCAGTTTCTGGAAAATAATATTATTATTGTAGAAATAGAAAGTGAGATAGAAGCAACCAGGCCGGTGCGGCTTACTGCTAAAAAGATTTTGTCTAACAAACCTCTCAAGTAAATCTAAGAAAGCCTGGTTCCTGAGCTGCTGCTCAGTTAACAGGCTTTTATTATTTGTTAATTATGGGCTTCTCATTTCTTAGCAAGCAGTTTTTTCAATGAGTTTTGTGGCTAGTGTATTCAATCAATAATAGTCATTTGATCATTTAATTCGTCATATGTTTCTCGTACTATATCTGCACCCAAGGCCCGCAGTTTTTTGACAACCTTTTCATAACCTCGATCTAAATGAAAGATATTTTCAATTGTTGTCTCTCCCTCAGCACACAATCCGGCAATGATTAAGGCAGCTGCACAGCGCAAATCAGTGGCATAAACTACCGAACCGCTGAGCCGTTTAGGACCGTCGATAATCGCCATATTTCCATCAACCTTTACATTGACACCCATTCGCTGCAACTCCGGGACACAGCGGAATCTATTGTTAAAGATGTTTTCAATAATAGTGCTTACCCCATTGGCATGCAGTAAAGCTATCATCATCTGGGACTGCAAATCAGTCGGTAGGCCGGGATACGGGAAGGTTTTCAGGTCGACGCTTCGTAGATTGCCATTGGAGATGACCCGTACATAATCTTCCCCCTCAGCAACCTTAGCACCCATCTCTTTCAGCTTGGCAATTACAGCCTCCAGATGCACCGGGATTACATTATGAACAGTTATGTCACTGTTAGTGGCCACGGCCATGGCCAGCCAGGTACCTGCTTCAATGCGGTCAGGAATTACCGGATGGGTTACCCCGCGTCTGAACTCAGTGCCGGTGATTCTAATGGTTGCTGTACCGGCACCTCTGACTCTTACGCCAATACCGTTCAAAAAATTAGCCACATCTACTACTTCAGGCTCACGGGCTGCATTCTCGATAACAGTAGTGCCTTCGGCTCCAGCAGCTGCAAACATAATATTAATTGTGGCCCCGACGCTGACAACATCTAAATAAATTGTATTACCAGTTAGTTTTTCTGCTTCAACGCTGATAGTTCCGTGTTCAATTTTAACTTTACCGCCTAAAGCTTCAAACCCCTTAATATGCTGATCAATCGGCCTTAATCCGATATTACAACCTCCGGGTAGTACCGCTTTGGCTCGTTTAAATCGAGCTAACAAAACTCCTAATACATAGTAAGATGCTCTGAAACTATTCATGCTTTCGGATACAGCCTGCCACTGAGTAACCTCAGTAGTATCAATTTCAAACGTGTTATCAGCAGTTTGCTGTACTGAAGCGCCCATTTCCCGGAGAATATTCTGAAAAGTTAATACATCAGTTATCTGTGGCACATTTTCCAAAATACACTTGTCCCCTGCTAAGAGAGTTGCAGGTATGATTGCTAATGCGGCATTTTTAGCACCGCCCACACTGATAGCTCCTTGGATTTTCTTTCTACCTTTGATTCTTATTCTACTTGCCAATTCATTTTCCTCCGATCCAACAAATGTAGCTGGATGCATTAAAGCATTATTTTGTTTGTTAAGGCAATAATTTATATCATGATTACAACAATGATAATTTTAACATATTATCAGCAACAAAAAATATAGTTTTTAAATATTTTTTATTTTTCACATTATTCCTGTTTACCAGTATAGGCATTTAAAAAATAATTTTGCATTTTTCCATCAACTTTTTCCACTCTAATCCTCCAAACAGGCATCAACTGCCACTTTGAAGGGGTACTGCCGTCCTGAACCAGGTTGCTTTCTTTCAAGCCGTAATAAGCCAGCTTAATGTCCTTGATAATAGAGCCTTCTTCTCCCAAGGACTGTCCGGCAAATGACAGTAAGGCCTCTGCTGCTGATATAATCTTTGTCTGCCTGGTTATTGTTATTTTTTCTTTAATCCATTCTATAATACTTTTATTTGTATTTTTGTCAACCAGTGCAGCTCTTTTCACTTCTATTATACGGCCCTGCAAATCCAGCTTAACCTTGGTATAGCTACCGGCATCATAGACTGGCAACCCGATATCCTGGACAAAGTTTACTTCATAAAATGTCTGGTCTCCCTCAACTAAAATAATATCCTCAACATTCCAATTAGAAAACTCCAGTCCCAAAGCCTGTTCTAAATTTAGTTTTAAGGTAGTAGCAATTAAATCTATATGAGAGATATTCTCTAAAGCCAGCGGAAAATGCTTGGTAATCAGCTCCTCTTCAGCCAGCACTCTCTCGTTCACTCTGTCGCTTGAGTAATAAAACATATAGTCTTCAATTATCAGCAGCTCATCTTCAAAATTGTAAATCCCTTTTTGGGAGACGTCAACCTCTTGGTTGGGCCACAAAGCCTGGCCAATTACATTGCCATCAACTTGCTGCCACCCTACCTCGGGGATACTTTTGGGTGGAAGCCCTAAGGGCAGGCCTTTAATATCAACCTTTATCTGATATTTATTTTGCAGCAAATCCAGGGTACTCTCATTAACAGCCTGATATTCGCTGGCCGGGATATAGGTCTCGTGTTGACCGATTAGCTGCGAAACAAGAAAAAGATCTAATACCAAAAAGGTCACTATTAATATTGTTTTGGCTCGTGACCAATTCATAATTGCTCTCCTTAAATAATTTTATTCAATAATCAAACCGTTTTCAGCTGGAATATACTCTGTCATGGCGTTGATAAAGAATCTAACGGCTGATCCCTTGCCATTTGTTAAAGTTATAGCCCAGTGGGGAGAGATAAAAATACTGACATTTAAATCTTGAGTGGTATAGTAGCATAAATAGACATCACAAACTTCATAGCCCCGATCGATATAGGACTGGTAGCTGGTAACTATATCAAAGGCATGGGGATTTTCTTCAGTAGCAACCTTCCAATCATCTGATGACAGTCTTTCAATTGCGCTGGTAGCGTCTATTTTAATTTTTGGAAGTAAATTATGCCTGCTCATTTCCCAAACCTGCCGTGTCATTTCGGTTACCACACCGCTTTCGGTATCGACCACAAACGCTGGAAGAGTACTTTCTATCGGTACATTATAGGTCAAATCTGTCATATAACAGCCGTAAGTGAACTCATATTTATTATTGCCCTTGGCTCTGGCTTTGGTCAGGTGTACTGAGGTATCAAAGAGCGGCCAGTTTCTATAATTATGATTGGCAATAAAAACACTGCTCCTGGTAAAAGCTTCAGCATACGACTTTGACGCTAAATCAGTGTCTGTAAGCAAGGTATAGGAGTATTCAATATGAGGAACACTGTTGTAATTAATGCTCAGCGATGTCGATCCCAGCGTGTAATAGTATTTATTGCTGCTCAACAGTATTTCTCGAGCCAGGCTGGGATTGGTAAAGAATTTTGGCAGCCACCTTTTATTGCTCTGGATCTCTGCCTCGAACCATACCTCAGGAAACAGGTCGCTGTAATTGGCAATAAAGTTAACCGGGAGATATACTCCATCGAGGATCTGATCATTATTGTAACCGGCATTGTAAACCCTCCAGCCTTGATCATTATTACTGCTGTTGAATGTTCTGATTCCTGCCTCCGGCCAGGTAATGCTCTCAAAATTAACCTGGTAAAAGTCATTGTTTACTAAAGAGCGTATAAAAACCTCGGGTTGATCAGACTGGGTTATCAATAATCTTTCAAATATAATTCTACTGTCCGTGCTGTTTTCCAGCCAGGCTGGAAATAATATTTCTAAGGGATAGCTACCGGCAAAGATAAATTCATAGCTATCTCTATTTATAATTTGACTCCAGGTACCTGCCTTGATTTTTTTTATACTGGCGACCGAGCCTGAACTCAAAGAATTGCTGGCTTTTTGCCATACGGTATTGGAATAATCACTGGATGTTAAGTAATACTGCTGATGATTTCTGGATTTATGATCAATCAGCCTTTCCGGAGCCAGAATGCTTAATACCAGCTTTTCATCCTCAATATCTACGGGTATAATATCCTCATCGTCGATCTGAGAAATATCTGCTGGCTTAGTAAGCCATGAAGGCAGGGCTTCATATTGCTCGCCACCAGTCCATATCGAATAAGACAGAACCAGACTGGCAATTACTAAAACACTTAGAATTATTGTCTTAATATTCTCAAGTCTCATATCTAATCCTCTACCTCTAACAGAGGTACTGTGAAACGAACTTCTGTGCCCTTTCCGACAGTACTGAAAATATCTATTTTACCACCATGGGCTTCTATCATCTGCTTAGCAATGGCTAAACCTAAGCCTGTTCCCCCCAACTGACGAGAACGTGCCTTATCGACCCGGTAAAAGCGCTCAAATATTCTGGTTAGATCTTCGGCTGGAATACCAATACCATTATCGATAATATTGACTACAGCAAAGGCTCCCTCAACGCCCAGTTCAACGTTTATTTCACTATTGGTTGGGGAGTATTTTATAGCATTGCTCAATACATTGGCAGCTACCTGTTCAATAGCATCACTGTCAGCCAAGACATCTCCAACATTGGAAGCTGACTGATAGTTTATTATTGTTCCTTTTTCCTTGGCAGTAGTCATCATTCTTTCCACTACCTGGCTCAGCAAATTGTTCAGTGAAACCCTTCGTTTGTTGAGTTCTACATACTCAGAGTCAAGTTGGGATAATTGCAGCAGGTCTCGTACCAGTTTATTCATTCTGGTTGTTTCTGAAACAATTACCGGCAACATTTTTTGCTGAATACATTCTACCTGCCATTGGTAAATGTTGATAAGCTGCTGATATGTCAGGTCATACTCGTCAGCTGCCTCCGCCGGCATCAGAGATTTGATCTTGTCCGGTTCGATATTTAACATTTTCCACCCAGCCTGCACGGCATGGATTAACTGGGTTGCGGTCATATTTTTTTCTGTTAAATACTCCTGCAGAGTCTGAATTCGGATTTGAATATTGGTTAGCGGGGTTTTCAGCTCATGGGAAACATTGGCAATAAACTCCCGTCTCATGCGGTCGAGTTTCTGCTGCTCAGTGATATCTTCTAAAACCATAATAATCCCATTGTGCTGCTGCTCGCGCTTGAAGGGGGCCTGTTGCACACGAATAATCCGACCTCCGTCATAGGGTAAAGCTACCTCACGGATTAAGAGTCGGTTTAAACTAACTGTTTGGGCGATGTCTTCAATCTCAAGCTTTTCGATTATCTCATCGACCAGCTGGGTTTCTTCTTTATCCGGTAATACCAATAATTCTTTGGCTCTGGGATTAATATGGATTAGCTCGCCAGTTATATCGAAAGCAATTACACCATTGCTCATGTAGGTAAAAATGGCATCCATTTTACTTTTTTCATTGGAAATTTCCCCTAAAGTCTGACTCAATCGCCCAGCCATTGAGTTAAACATTTCACCCAGTTGACCTATTTCGTCACCTGAATGAACCTCGATCTGTTGCGAAAAATTGCCGCGAGCTATTTCAGCAGCACTTAAGGTCAGCTCTTTAATCGGGCGGGTTATTGTTCTGGCCAAAGCCAGACTTAAGACCATGGCAATGATCAAAGTAATTCCGGTACCCATTAACAAGGTACTGCGGATATCACTTACCTTGCTGTAAACCTGCTGCTCCATATCAGCAACAATATAGATATAACCCTGAGTGCCGTCTTCACCATCAATTCTCAGACAGCTGTTTTGATACCTTCTTTGCAGAGTGGCATCTTTTTTAATAGAGGAAAAGTAGCTGTTTTCAGCAGCATTTAAAAGCACTTCATCGACCCAGAATTCGTAATCATCGGGGCCGCCGGATCCGTGTAATTTTTTAAAATCACTACTAAACAGCAGAATATTGTAGCCATACTCTGAAGTATCTTCACTGGGACGCTGGTACTTCAACTCATCTTGAATAATAATCTTGAAATACTCTTCGTCCTCAATTTTATCCTCTAATTTGCCAGCTAACAACGAAGCTGTTCTTTCTAGCCCTTTTTCAAAGCTCAGTTCCAGCATCTTTTGAATATCGGCAACCAGGTATATGCTTACAGCCTGCATCACAACGACGATAACCAGCACATAGATAAATACCAAACGCCACTGAATGCTCGCTGCACGCGGCTTTCGGGTTTTTCCGAGCATTATTACCTTCTCCTAAAATAATACCCTACCCCACGCTTGGTTATTATATACTGAGGGGCACTTGGCATTTCTTCAATCTTTTCTCTCAATCGACGCACAGTTACGTCTACTGTTCTATCATCGCCAAAAAATTCTTTGTAGCCCCAAACTTCATGTAGTAAATCTGAACGAGAATAAACTTTATCGGCATTGCTGGCTAAAAAGCTCAGCAATTCAAACTCTCTTATCGTTAAAGCGATTAGTTTTTGATCCTTATAGACTTCGTATTTTTGGGTATCGATGGCCAGGTTTCCAAATTGCATTTTATTCTCATTAACCTGTTCCTGAATATTAAACACATTGGCCCGGCGCAACTGAGCATTGACCCGTGCCAATAATTCCTGAGGGCTGAAAGGCTTGGTGATATAGTCATCAGCACCCAAGTTTAAGCCCTGTACCTTGTCGCTCTCAGTTTCTTTGGCAGTAAGCATAATAATCGGCGTGCTGTGATTTTTTCTAACCTGGCGGCATACTTCAAAACCATTCAAACCTGGCAGCATGATATCCAGCAGAATGAGATCTGGCTTGACGACCTCTACCTTTTGCACTGCTAAGATTCCATCATAAGCTACGTGAACATCATACCCTTGCTTTTCTAAATTAAATTGAATCATTTCAGCAATTAATTTCTCATCTTCAACTATTAAGATTGTTGCTGTCATGGATTAGCTCCCCCTCGTCGACGCTGTTGTTTTACTTATCTATATTATACAGTCTTTTTCCTATTATTTTAATTGTAAATTTATGCTTATAAATACACTATAATCTATAGCTATGCTCTTAACCCTGTCACTTTTCCGACGATAATTCTGAATGAAAGTTCCAGACCAGGCTTAGACTATCATCAGATAAAACTCTTAAAATACCGGTGAAGTGAAAGTGCATATTTATTCTCTGGCTTGTTTAATTCTACTAACACAAAAAAC
>JANQLZ010000014.1 GCA_028280325.1 Bacillota bacterium | reverse complement strand
ATGGGCAGCCATATGTGGGGCAAGTCCAACGAGATTCTGGCCTTAATCGACAGTGCACGAAACGAAGGAGTTGAAGTCACTTTCGATCAGTATCCGTTTAAGGCCTCGGCCTGTGGATTAAGCGCAGTGTTGCCACCTTGGGCTCATGTCGGTGGTGCCAGCAAAATGCGCGAAAGACTTGCTGATCCTGAACAGCGTCAAAAAATGAAAGCTGATATCTTAAATGGCGTAGATAACTGGATCAGTATTCATAAAGGGGTCGGCTTTGACAATATCTTAATCACCCATAACTTCGAAGACGAATCGCTGATCGGAAAGACTGTAGCAGAAATAGCTAAGGAAAGAAACACAGATGAGTTTGAAACCTGCTTTGATCTGCTGCAAAACATTGAGGGCCGAGTCAGCATTGTTTACTTCACGATCTGTGACGAGGATTTAGAGCGAATCATGCAGCACCCGGCAATGATGGTTGGTTCAGATTCAAGCGCCCGTCCGCTTGATGGACCGCTGACTGCCGGAATACCTCACCCCAGAACCTACGGCAGCTTTGTTCGTGTTTTAGGTGAATTTGTCCGCGATAAAAAGATACTGAGTTTACCGGAAGCTATTCGAAAAATGACATCAGCATCAGCCTTTAAGCTTGGCATTTACGACCGGGGACTGCTGGTTCCGGGTATGAAAGCTGATCTGGTTTTATTTAACGCCGAGACAGTGAGCAATAATGCTACCTTTACCGACCCCAAGCAGTTTCCTGTTGGGATAGAAAAGGTGTTTGTCAATGGTGTTTTATCGGTAGACAATGGTAAACATACAGGTGCCAGTGCTGGCGAGGTGATTAGAAAGAGGTAAAACATCTTGGGCAAGAGAATTGCAGTTATAGTAAACAAGCTTCCTTCACTTTTTCTCGGACTGTTCCTGTTTGCAATCGGTATATCATTAACCCTCAAGGCTGAACTCGGTTTATCACCCTGGGGTGTGTTTCAATATGGTTTAACCAATTACATTCCGATTACATTCGGGCAGGCTTCGCAGCTTGTTGGGCTGGTGCTTATCGTATCTACCTGCTTTATTAAGGTGATTCCCGGCCTTTCGAGTGTCTTCAATATGTATTTTATTGGGTTATTCATTGATCTGATTATTAAGACAGAATTGTTGACAACGCCAACAACCATACTGGGAAAGCTGCTGATGTTAATTATTGGAATGGTTACAATCGCCTGGGCCTCATACTTTTATCTCCGAGTGGAGCTGGGGGCAGGGCCAAGAGATGGAGTGATGGAAGGCTTAGTACGCCTGTTTCAACGCCCTGTCTGGCAGATCAGAACCGGGATCGACCTGACAGTTCTGGCCATAGGTTATCTGCTGGGAGGACCGATCGGGATTGGTACAATTATTTTGTCCTTAGGCATGGGCACAGTTGTTCAACAGGTATTTAAAATAGGTAGATATAATCCTCAGGATGCTCATCATATGGACTTTTTGAAGATGGTAGTTTTTTTGAAAGGCAAAAGTGAAGACCCTGAAAAAATCTCACCTTCGGTGTAATAATTGGCTCGCTTAAATAGTTTTATATTTTAAGCGAGCCAAATGATTTTCTGTTATCTACAACTACTTGCGCAAGGTAGCCTTAATCCGTAGCGGATTATTAAACAGGCTGAGAGCATCTTCAATACAGCCCACCACAATATCGCTCGCCAACAGAGCTTTACCAGCACAACCCTCCTGACCCATGATACAAATACTCAGACGAGCCTGTTGCAGCATGGTGATATCATTAAAGCCATTGCCAACCGCAGCACAGGTATTTGCTCCCAGCTGATTGACAAAATCGGCCTTGTCGGCAGAGCCATTTTCCTGAGAAACAATTTTAACGGTAACTTTGCTGGCAGTCAACTGCTCGGTTACAGTTCCATAGGTATCGGCAGTTAGAACGTACACCTGTATTCCCTGCTCTGTAACCAGGGCATTTAAGGCCTCGATTGTCCGCGGTTCAATAATGCCACTGACAGCCAAAGTTCCATTGAAATCAAAAACAATATTCTCAATAACAATACTCTTTTTCCCCAGAAACTCAATTTTTATCATGTTAATCTCCTATTGTTTACTTAGTAAACGTAGTGGAATTGCTACGCAATTGGTTTGGGCTTGCCTTCAGCAAGCGGGTTGGTTACTTCGTAAGGTTTCGTCTAATCAAGCAACCGCCCAACTATATACAATTGCTAAATGATTGTTGACAATTGTTATTTTGCTGGGAATATTAGCTGAGTAAATTGATTATACGGGCAGGCTTGGAAACCTGCCCCTACGTCTGGGTGCATTGTTTATTACAACTGCCAACCAACCGCCAACCTATTGCTACCATTGCCAAATAACTGCAGCCCCGTGAACACTAATCCCCTAACCGACGTAAAGTATCATTGAGCCGAGGCTTACAGAATTATGCCCAGCTCAAGGAATAGAAGAAATTTTCTGCAAGGATAATACGAATCAGTATATCCTTGAGAAAATTTCTTCGTTTGACGTAGTAGATGGGTATGATTATGGAAGCTCCGTGGAACGAAGCGCTAACGCTCTACTTAAGGTGTTGATCGAAAAACTCCACCATCCGAGGCAGTGCATCCTGCCAGGTATGCCGCCAGCGGAAGGTGTGCATTTCATCGGGATAGTAGATTGCTTCGTGCTGGGCCCCCATTTTAGTT
>JANQLZ010000002.1 GCA_028280325.1 Bacillota bacterium | reverse complement strand
TGAATAATATTTCTCTATCTAAAACATAACTTTATATTATTCTAAAATATAATAACATATCAGGCTCTATTTTACACTCTTTTAGTCAAAGATTGGGGTTGGGGCTTCGTGGTTACGATTGCTGGAACAGTAGCTGGAGCAATAGCGTGAACGATTGCTGGAACGATTGCTGAACTATTGTGGGGCAGTTGTGTTTAGAAAGCAAAATAGCCATGAGGATGTTTAGTTATTTTTAACACGGGGACAGTCCCTCTGCTAAAAATCCATAAAAGGTATTTATTGGAATATAATTAGAGCAATAGAATATAACTGAGGAAGTTTACTTCATTTCACTAGGAGTTTGTTAAACACTCCGTCAGGTACATTTAAAGCAAGAGAGGCAAGATTAGGAAAGAATATTTGGCGGAACAGATTAGTCAGAACTATCTCTGTTTTGGCGGTAAGCAATGACAGCCTTTTATTATATAGGATGAGCTATTTTTTAAAGGCTGTCTGTAGTACTATCAATAAAGGAGTAAAAAGCGGTGAATACCAGACAGTTGCCGATTTATTCCCACTTAAACAGTTTAAGGGCCAGAGCGCTGCAGACTGCAAAAATCCCCAGCAAAACCGCTATGTTGGTCGGCTCGAAGGCCAGCCCCTGGCCTAACCAGACGTTGCTTAAAAGCCTGACACCATAGGTCAGAGGCAATATGTTGGCAATCCTTATCATGGCGGGAGGCATCAAGTTTAGCGGCAGGGTTGCCCCTGAGAGAAACAGCATCGGAAAATATACCAAGTAAGATATGATAACAGCTGTTTTACCACTGGGAGATACACCGGCAATTAAGATGCCGATAGAAAAAATACTGGCAACAATCATCAGATAAGCGACTACTATCGGCAACAGCTGGCCAAAGAACTGGAGATTAAAAACTATTTTGCCTACCACTATCATCAGTATAGTTGAAAAAACGGTCATGACCAGCATGACAAGGTATTGAGATATCAATATATCCCGCGGGTTGATAGGAGTAGCTTTAAATCTTTTCAAGATCTTCTTATTGCGATAATCTGCAATTGTCAACGGCAGGGACATCAATCCGTTGACCGCTATCACCAGGCAGATATAGGCCGGTACTAAGGCATCTACAGTGCCAAACCCGCCAAAAAAATCACTGGGCTCATTGCCATAAATCGAGCCAAACAAAAGCAGCATCAGCAGCGGAAAGGCGATTGCAAAAAAGATATTCAGAAATTCTCTTAAATAAAGTTTGAACTCTATCCTGGTAAACCTGCTTAATCCAGACATATCTATTCCCCCAGTCTCTTGCCAGTCAGTTTCAGAAAGGCATCTTCCAGATTAGGATGCTTAACGGCGATCTGCTGATAATCAATACCTGATTCTGTCAGTAATTGAACCATTTTAGATAAAACATTTTTGTCTTTAGACAACACCTTAGCCTGCTGACCTTCCTGCTCTACTACAGCGGCGTTCAGACCTTTAGTCAGGATATCTACTACGTTATGTTCAGATCTGAAGCTCACTTCAGTATAGAGATCGGCCATGTTGATGACCTCGTCCACTGATCCCAAAGCCTTGATGCGGCCGGAGTCAACAATGGCAATTCTATCGCATAAATATTCTGCCTCTTCCATGTAATGAGTGGTCATCACAATGGTCCGGCCTTCGCCCTTCAGGTTCTGTAAATAACTCCACATTAAGCGTCGAGCACCAGGGTCCAAGCCGGTAGTCAACTCATCTAAAAATACTATTTGTGGATTGGCAATCAGGGCTAAAATTATGGATATTTTCTGTTTTTGTCCGCCTGATAATTTGTTGATATAGGCATTAGTTTTATCGGTTAATTCAAACCGCTGTAAAAGCTCCTGATAGGGATAAGGATTACTGTAAAAACCCTGAAACAGCTCACATAGCTCAAAGACCTTTATTTTATCTTGATAAGATGTCTCCTGCAGCTGCACTCCTATTTTTTGATAGAGCTGCTGCCGATCTACCTGTGGATTCAAGGACAGGATCTCAACCGAGCCGGAATCAGGCTGGCGCAAACCAATCACACATTCCAGGGTAGTTGTTTTGCCGGCACCATTTGGTCCCAGCATGCCGAATACCTCACCCTCATTGACTGAGAACGAAATATTATCCACTGCTTTTAAGCTGCCGTAAGTTTTGACCAGCTTGTTTACCTCTATTATCCCCATTGACATACCTCCATTGCTTGGCTTCCATAATAACTACTTTAATACCAGCGATATTATGTTTATTTTAGCTATAACAACAACACAATTGTACAAACCAGGCCTGTACCCGATAATATCAGAGGTTGATTATCTTGTAGTTATAAGCTAAATCCGGGTATCAGTATTGCGCAAAAATGTTCTGGCTTCACCTATAGTATACAGCGAGCCGGTGATCAAAACCAAATCATTTTTTTCAGCTAATAAGATAGCCTTGCTGACAGCATTGGCTACCCCTGTAACGGATAATACACTTTGGCAGTAATTTAAAGCCTCAGCTACTAAAATACCGGTATCAATTGCCCGGTAATAATCAGGGGCAGTGATGATAACTATCTTAGACAGTGAAGCGATGTCTTCGATCATTTCAGCAAAGTCTTTGTCTTTAAGGATACCAATTACAGAGATTATTTTTTGGTAGCGAGCCAGCTCTTGAAGTGAGTTTTTCAAAGCCTTTGTCCCATGTGAATTATGGGCGCCGTCCAGAATAACCAGCGGCTCCTGCCTAATTACCTCCATTCTGCCTGGCCAGTTGACTTTACTGATTCCATTTTTGACAGCTTCCCAACTAACCTCAAAGCCTTTCTTATTCAACACCTCAACAGCTGCGATAGCCACACAGGCATTATCCACCTGATGTCTGCCGTTAAGTGCTATTTGAATCTGCTGCTCCTCATCGGCTAAAGATAAATACTTAAACGATTGGCCATTCCAGCGGTATTGTCGATCCCGAGCCTTAAAATCTCGGTCTAAGGCATAAAGCTGCCCAGCTTCCTGCTCTACTTTTGCCGCAATTACCTCCCTGGCCTCTAACTCACGCACCCCTGTAACCAGGGTCATGTGTGGCTTAATAATCCCGGCTTTTTCAGCAGCAATCTCCGGAATTGTATCTCCCAGAACAGCCTGATGATCTAAACCAATGGAGGTAATCACCCCTACCTCAGGCGGCGGTATAATATTTGTAGCGTCAAATCTTCCCCCTAGGCCGACCTCTAAAACGACGATATCAACCTGTTCCAAGGCATAGTACTGCATGGCCAGGGCAGTTATTATTTCAAACTGGGTAGGGTGACCTACTGCCGTTTCCGACAGCTGATGGCAAAGAGGCTTAATACTTGTGACCAGTTCAGCCAGCTTATCCTCCGATATCGGACAGCGGTTAATCTGAATGCGCTCGTTAAAGCTCTCCAGATAAGGGGAGATGTACAGGCCTGTTCGATATCCTGCTTCCCCAAGCATGCCGGCAATAAAAGCAGCTGTTGATCCCTTGCCGTTAGTACCGGCCACATGAACAAATTTCAATTGCTTTTCGGGTGAGCCCAGCTGCTTAAGCAGTTCTCCGATTCTGGATAAACCCGGCTTACTGCCAAAACGACCTAAACTGTGAATATAGTCTACGGCCTGTTGGTAATTCACAATCAGTTCCCCCTATTTTAATTTTGCCAAAGCATTTGCTCTGTCCGTTACAGCCTGGAGCTGCAGTTGATAATCGTTGAGCTTTTGTCTCTCCTGCTCCACAATAGCAGCAGGGGCTTTATCTACAAAGCTGCGGTTATTGAGCTTGCCGGCCGCTCTTTGAACCTCTGCTTTTAGTCTAACCATCTCTTTCTGTAATCTCTCAATCTCCTGGTTCAGGTCCATCAGTCCGGCTAACGGCAGGTAAATTACCGCCCCCCTAACTACGGCTGTAACCGCTTCTTCCTGAGGTGCCTGTTCTGCTGCTGGCCTTATTTCCAATTGGCCCAAACCGGCCAGGGCTTTTAAATACAGCGTGTTACTGGTAAACAGCTGGAGTGATTCATCACTGTCAGCCAATACAACTGCCCTGATCTTTTGGCTGGGCTTAACATCAGCCTCCTGGCGGATATTCCGAATAGCCCTAATCGCATCCATTAAGGTTTCCATCACTTTTTCTGTTTCATTACAGTAAAAATCGGCTTGAGGCCAAGGGGCAATGACAATTGATTCTCCATCATGCGGCAGGGCCTGCCATAACTCCTCGGTGATAAAAGGCATAAACGGGTGTAGCAGTTGCAGCGTGCCGCTCAGCACGGTTATTAACACCGAACGAGTGGTGTGCTTGTCGGCCTCACAGTCACTGTAAAGCCTGGGTTTAGCCATTTCAATATACCAGTCACAGAACTCACTCCATAAAAATTCATAAAGCATTCGGGCTGCCTCACCCAGCTCATGACGCTCAATAACCCTGTCCACTTCTGATGTTAAGGAGCTGTACCGGCTGAGAATCCAGCGGTCGGCCAGTGATAAATTACCTGACAGATCTATGTTATCCCAGGCGAAATCGACCAGATTGAGCTGAATAAAGCGAGCTGCATTCCAAATTTTGTTGGCAAAGTTGCGGTTGGCGTCGAGGCGCTCCAGGTGGAATCGCATATCGTTACCCGGGGTATTACCGCTGACCAGAGTAAAACGCAGGACATCAGCACCGTACTCAGCTATGGCTTCTAATGGGTCCACACCATTATCTAAACTTTTGCTCATCTTTCGGCCCTGGCTGTCCCGAACCAGGCCATGAAGCAAAACGGTATCAAAGGGCACCATCTTGGTAACCTCTATTCCCATAGTAATCATGCGTACCACCCAAAAGAAGAGGATATCATAGCCTGTCACTAAGGTAGATGTTGGGTAAAAATCTAAGTCTGATAACGGCTTATCCGGCCAGCCCTGAGTTGAAAAAGGCCATAAGGCAGAGCTAAACCAGGTATCAAAAACATCCTGATCCTGAATTATGTTCTTACTGCCGCATTTGGGGCAAGCTGTCGGGGTCTCTCTGCTGACTATCATTTCCCCACAGGCACAGTACCAGGCCGGAATTTGATGCCCCCACCACAACTGTCGGCTAATACACCAATCGCGGATCTTATCCAGCCATTGGAGATAGGTTTTTTCAAAACGATCCGGTACAAAACGAACATCCTCCCTGCGGGCCGCTTCCACAGCCTGTTGAGCCAGCGGCTTCATACTGACAAACCACTGGTTCTTGATCAGCGGTTCAACAGTAGTATTACATCTGTAACAGTGGCCGACACTGTGCTGATGTTCTTCAGCTCGGCGCAACAATCCTATTCCCTCCAGATCCTGGAGCAGGGCCTGGCGGCATTGGTAGCGTTCCATACCCTGATAGGGTCCGCCGTTTTCGTTAATAGTTGCATTCTCATTCATAACATTTATTTCGGGCAACTGATGTCGCTGGCCAATAGCAAAGTCATTGGGGTCATGAGCCGGGGTTATTTTTACTGCACCCGTGCCAAACTCAGAATCCACATACTCATCGGCAATAATCGGTATCTGACGGTTGATAATTGGCAAGATACATTTCTTGCCGATCAAGTGCTGATAGCGATCATCAGCGGGGTGAACAGCAACTGCAACATCACCCAATATCGTCTCCGGTCGGGTTGTGGCTATCACTATTTCTCCGACTCCATCGACCATGGGATAGGCAACATAATACAGTTTACCGGGATTATCGACATGGGCGACTTCAATGTCAGAAAGGGTTGTCCCACACTCTGGGCACCAGTTAATGATATAACTTCCTTTGTAGATTAAACCCTGCTCATAAAGGGTTACAAAGGCCTCTCGGACCGCTTTTGAAAGCTGCTTGTCCATGGTGAATACCTCTCTGTCCCAATCACAGGAACAACCTAAAGCCTGAAGCTGGCCGGTAATAGCTGTGCCGTATTTGTTGACCCACTGCCAGACCCGCTCAATAAAACCTTCGCGCCCCAGCTCCGGCATCGAAAGTCCTTCCTGACGGACCGCATCCCGTACTTTTCTCTGGGTGGCAATCCCGGCATGGTCCGTACCGGGAATCCAGCAGGTTTCAAAACCCTGCTGCCGTTTATAGCGAACTAAAATATCCTGAATAGTCATATTTAAGGCATGACCAATATGCAATTGTCCAGTAACATTGGGAGGCGGCATCATAATCGAGTATTTTCCAGCGCCCGGTTTTCGTTCTAAAGGCTTAAAATACCCGTTCTCTTCCCATACACTGTACCATTTTTTTTCTGTAATACTGGCCTGATAGTTCTTAGGAATTTGTTCTTTCATCATATCCTCCTTTAAATTAAAAAAGGCTCCTTCATCATCAAGGACGAAGGAGCTCCGCGGTACCACCTTAATTTCGCCAATCTCTGTGGCGACTCTTAAACATTGTAACGGGTTATCCGGTCGATATTACTGGTAATTCGTATCGACACCTCCTGGGCTACCTTCATTAGCGCTCTCAAAAGCAAGCTTTCAGCCTGAGGCTTGCTATCTCTATTTGGGTCTGCTAATTACTCCTCCCAATCAGCGGTTTATTTTTTTGTTAATATAACATAATGGCATAGACAGTGTCAAACGATTCAAACCTGCTTCAATTTTTATGTAAAGCGATATGCACAGGGGTCTATTCTATTTTAGAGGTATGGTGCAAAAGTTTTTTGATTTTGTGAGCATAATCCCGGCTTTCGTCGTATTTTTCCCAGTTAACAATGGCATTATCGAATAACATATCAAAATGCTGCTGATCCCAGTTGATCAAGATATCGTCCTCTATTCCTTTTTCAGCTCGGCGCTTGATATACAGCATCATGTAACAAAGCTGAATTGTCAACAAATGGCAGCTGGTTAAA
>JANQLZ010000137.1 GCA_028280325.1 Bacillota bacterium | reverse complement strand
GATTCCATCTGGAATATAGCGATAGTTGCTGCTAGTATCTGGTTGATCGTAAGCCGGCCCACTATGGGTTGCTCGATACCCAAACTCATCCACTCCTGCACCGTTTATACGAGGTACTGCGCCATTAAAGTTCTTATAATTGCTGATAAAATGCAGCTCTCCTTTGCTGAGCAGGTTTGTCAGGTTATCTACTGCTGCCTGCATCTCCGCAAACTTAAATTTTCTGGGCACCCCTTCACTGGTATGAACATAGCCCTCTTTAAGTTCATTATTTTTAACCAGAGCTAACCTATACCATATCTTGGAGTCTTCAAAAAATTTACCTTCAACTCTTTGGAGTAAGGTAACTTTTTCATAATTGTTAATAGGAGATATAACAGATGATCCAGGGTTAGGTTTTTCTCTAAGTGAGGCAGTCGGATCGGCTGTTATTAAAAAGTAATCATAAGCCAGGTTATAATGGTGGTATTGTACTGTATTATTTATGGTTTCGGGTAATGTAGTATTGTATTCTTTTTGGACATCTATAGTTTGAGAAGGCGAACTGATAAAGAACTGCTGTTTGCGACTCTGTCCTACACAGATTGTTCTTTCTGTTTCTTCAATGATTCTGGTAATTCTCAGGTCATCTTCTAAACTATAACCATTTATACTTTCATCAGTATTGTCCTGAGAAGGCTGTGCTGCCCTGTCTTGATACACAAAATATCCCGATACTGCTATTACAGCAATTGTTATTATTACAATAATAATCTTTTTATTCATAACAAGCTCCCCATCTTTAGTTCTATTCTTATTATTTTATTTATCTTGCATATTATGTATCGGCGATAACTAATGACTTACTCCCAAAGTAAAAGAATCTGGGGTGGTACAGTCCAAAACGATTTGCCGGCTAAAAGTTAAATCAACATAGTAAAAAATAAAAAAAGCCCCTACGAGGACTCAAAATATGCTGAGTACATATTTAAGGCGAGTCTGAGTGGGCTTTTTATGCTAAGCTATCTTGAAAATAAGCGGGCAATTGGTACAATTGGTTGTACTCTATTCATTTTGTACTTTTAAGGCCTCGCTCAATGGGATTCTTGCTATTCGACGCGCACACAACAGCTTGGTAGCTTCAAAAGTCAGAACAATAATAACAAAACCGGCAAAGAGATAAATCGGCTTCAAATATATTGCCATAGAAATGTCAAACATTTCAATTATGGAGAATATTAGTTTTACTATCATATACCCCACAGGTACACCGATAACATACCCGATTACAACTAGTATTCTGGAATAGTTAAGCAACATTGCATTGATCTCTTTTGCTCGGTACCCAAAGACCTTCATTAATGAAATATGGCTTTTGTTATCTTCTATATTTATCGACGCGATAATATAGAGGATTATTAAGCCCAGTGCAAAGGCGACGGCAGCAATTCCATAGATAGAATAGCGAATGAATAAAGTATATTTTTCTAAGGCAAGGCCGGTAGACTCTGGAGTTTTAATCTTGTAAATCATATCACCGGGCACACTTAACGGCTCTTGAGCTATAATTGCATTGTATGCTCCGTTCTCCCAGCCCATCAGTTTGTTAAAATTGCCCAGTGAGGTGAAAACGAAGTCACCGCTGTCAATGTCAGCAATGTGGGTAACCTGAACTGTATACTCATTATCGTTGATTATGTCCACAAATGATAGATTCTTGCCAATATCAAGGCCATACCTGCCGACCATCGTTGAACTGATCACGACCATATCATCCTGAACCGGCAGGGGATTGCCCTTTCGATCTTTGAGAGTAATCAACTCTGAATTCTCGGTTATACCAGCTAATTCAAAGCTGTCTGAAAAATTATTGGCCATTATCATATGCCAACCGGCTATTGGCTCTCCGCCAGCTGGAACAGGCCCGGTTTGGGGTCTCTCAAAAACATACTCCACTTTGCTGTGGAAAATATCGCTTTCAGGTGGATTAAGCAAAACATCAAATGAGCTTTGCCCAATAAATCCATACATCATGAAAAATGTCGCAATTACCACCCCGGCAATTAAGAACACCAGCCGAGGAATTGAACGCAGTTGCTCTCTAATTGCAAATTTCCTTTTAAATGGCAGGCCTTCAAGTTTAAGCTTTCTTTCCAGGAAGTTAATTTTCTTAACTTTTTCTTTATTACTCATTAACTGTGCTGGCGAATGTTTAAATATATTTCTCAAAGAAATATAGCTACCTAAGCAAAAAATTGCACCAGACATAATGATGCCTATTACTAGATAAATTGGGTTGTATGATAGGGCTCCAATCGGCACAGAGAAAAAACCCAGCATAACACCCATTCCCGGTTTCAGCAAAACCATACCTAATAAACCACCGATAAGGCCTCCAAGTAAAGCTATTATTATTGGATATCCCAGATAGTGGGCAATGAGCTCTTTTCTTCTGTATCCTAAAGCGTATAAAGTGCCTATAATTTTGGCTTGCTTTCTGATCATTTTATTTTGCACAATCGCAATCAATAAGGCAGTAATAAGCATAAATACCGTTGGTATCATGACAGAAATGAGCGAAATTGCTTTAACCTGAATATCAAGCACTGATATCTTCAAATTATATTTGGCATATTCCCATTGAGAAATATCTATGCCTTGAGCGTTAAGATAAGCTTTAAATGGCTTGGCCTGTTCGTAAACATTCTCTTGCAAATTATTGTATTTAACACTATACAGGTGAATCCCTTGTGACAAATCCTCATCAGCAAGAATACCTATCCCAAAAAGCTCCGGATTGTTAACAAAGTCGCCCGATTTTTTTAAGATATAGGAATAGTTAGGCAAGGTGATAATTCCACTTACAGTGTATTTTTTACCATCCATTTCAAATGAATCACCAACCTTAAAGTTGTTTGCTTTAGCAAAAGCCGGATCAAAGGCGATCTCACCAACACTGGGCAGCTTTCCTTCAATTACCGCCGGGATATTGACTTTTTCATTTGCCGTGAACAGCCGAACGCTCTTTTCTCCAAACTCATATTCCCTGACATAACTACCCTCTATTTTAAGGTCAAACCTGTTTTCAATATCTGGGATATTGTCAATCGTGGTTGTACTGTAAAACCCCAAATCTTCTCTGACATTATTTGTTTCATAGCTGTTTTTAGCTACTTGCAGATTCTGAGCAGTTAGAGTCAACATCACAAACATCAGAACTGATAGCAGTGATAGTAGAATCATTGCCAGATACTGCCCCGCATTACTTCGCATAACCCGAGGAATATTTTTATTTATGTTCATCACCACTCAACCTTTCGCGCATCACTTGGATTTTCATTAACGATACAATCCACAACCTCACCACTTCTGAGCTTATAAACTCTATTTGCTATTTTACTTATTGCTGTATTATGGGTGATAATCAGCACAGTGGTGCCAAATCTGTTAGATACCTCCTGAATCAAATCTAACGCATCGATGGCTGAAGCATAGTCCAGGGCACCGGTTATCTCATCGCATAATAATAAGTGCGGGTTTTTAATGACCGCTCTGGCGATTGCTACCCGTTGCTGTTCCCCCCCGGACAGCTCACGAGGGAAACGATTCTTTTTGTCTGTCAAGCCCACTGCAGCCAGCACATCACTCAGGGGTAGTGGGTCCTTGCTTATGCTTTCAATCACCTCAATGTTCTCGGATACTGTCAAATGCGGAATAAGATTATATGACTGAAACACAAAACCTATTTTTTCTCTACGATATTCAGTTAGCCTGTTATCATCGAATTTTGTAATCTCCTGGTTATCAACAATTACACTACCTCGATCAGCAGTATCAATGCCGCCAATTATGTTCATAAGCGTTGATTTGCCGCTTCCTGAAGGACCCAGAATTACCCCTATTTCTCCTTTGTTCAGAGTAATACTGGCATTTCTTAATGCTACAGTTTCAATCTCCCCAGCTTGATAACTTTTACACAAATCTTTGATTACCATAAACATAACGATCTCTCCTTACAGTTTATTTTCGAATTTTTGATTGATTAGTTTTTCATAGTAGGCAATACCTTCATCTGCAATCTGATGCAGAACCTTTTTACCAGCCTCACTGTCCCCTCCGTCAGCTGGGGTAAAAGCTCGATCCATCATATCAGCTATGGCGATAATCACATTTTCTGTCGGTGGTATCAGCTTTGAGGGTTTAATTTCCTGAATGCTGAAAAGAGCATATGCTAACATGTGGGTAATATGCTCTACAGCGTCGGCGTCAACATCTTTTCGAACGGCTCCCGCATTTTGAAGTTTTTTAATAAGATTCGAACCCAGAGAGGAGCTCTGAGGTTTACCAGCCTTTGACTTTAAATAACTTCCAAACAGAGCAACATCCTGTTTAAATGCTGCTGTCATTAGTGGGGACACAGTCATCGCCAGCAACATATTTTTGTACATTCCAGATAGTAATCCCCCCTTAGGATCTTCATCGATTAATTTGAACCAGCGAAGATTATAGTTTTTTGTTTCTCTGAACAATAGATTTTTCATCAAATCTTCTTTACTTTTAAAATTCAGGTACACCGCACCTTTACTGATACCAGCTTTTTTGGCAATCTCTTCGACAGTTGTTTTGTCATATCCATACCTGATAAACAAGGACATAGCAGCATCAAGTAAGGCATTTTCTTTTTCATTATAGGTAAATTTCACAGTCTAACCTCCGCTCACTGACCAAATGACTGAATTGGTATTGTTAGTCAATATTACAACGAATCCTCTTCACTGTCAAGTGAAAAATGTCTTGGCAATATGCCAATATATTGCAGTATCTGAAGTAATATCTTAATTATTAATATTTTAAACTAAAAGCTACTTACCTAAACTATCGCATTATCACTCTTTGGCCCGCTCTCAGGTATAAAAAACAACCCCGGCCAATCTAATGATTAACCGGGGTTACTATTTACATGAGCAGGCAATAAGGATGCTGCGCCCCTATAGGGGCTACACCCTAAAAACTTACTTTGTCAATTCATCAACTTTAGCAATTAACTCTTTAACATTTTCTTCAATTTTAGTGAAATCAGCTTCAGTTGGCGCACCTTTAAACTCTACTTTGGGGAGAAAATTCCAATTCATCTTATTCCTCTCCATAATTGCTGCCAGCTCTTTTTCAGCACCTCCGGCCCAGCCAAAAGAGCCAATTCTAAAAGCAACCCTATTAAGGACTTTTTTCTTACCCATTTCTTCTAAAACAGCAGCCATAAGTGGGAACATTTTGTTTTCATACGTTGGCATTGCCAGAATAATGCCCGTGGCATTCCACACAGAACCCAGGATAATGCCCCAGGAATCTTCGGCGACATTGTGAACCGTGTAATCCATGTCGGAATCCTGCAAAAGCTCTTTGATTTTATTAACGCCTCTTTCAGTCATGCCATACATCGAACCCCAAAGCAGGCAGATTTCCCTTTTGGCAGGTCCTTGGGAATAGGCCGCATACCTGGCATAATCGTCAATAATTTTTTGAGGATTTTTTCTCCATACAATCCCATGCCCTGGGGCAACGATTTTAATAGGAAGTGTTGCACATTTTGCCAAAGCCTTTTTAGTAAATGAAGAGAAAGTGGCAACGATGTTGGCATAGTACCGCACAGCTTCTTTTTCGTAGAATACCAGGTCTTCTTCTGTTAAAAGGTCATCGTACCCATCGTCCTTGACATTACCATACGAACCAAAGGCATCACACGAGAATAAAGTCCCGGATTTTGTATCGAAAGTTACCATACAATCCGGCCAGTGAACATTGGGGGTTGTATAAAACTGCAGAATTCTGCCGCCACCCAAATCCAACCGATCGCCATCTTTAATGACATTAATGTTTTTAGTGTGACCATAGAAAGAATCTAACAGGTTTTTAGACATAGCGGTACAGAAGATCTGAACATCATCTTTTATTTTTTTAATGTCTTCAATCCAGCCGGAGTGATCTGGCTCCATATGGTTGATGATAATATAGTCCACTGTATTTAACGGTACTTCCATCTGATCCAAAGCAGCAAAAAAAGTTTCAGGAACGCCATCCCAGCCACAGAAACCGTCAATCAAGGCTGTTTTTTGCCCCTTTACCACATAGGAATTAAGCGAAACGCCATTGGGAATCTCCCAAATACCTTCAAACAGAATATCTTCTATGTTAGTCGACAGTTTGTAAATCCCGTCTGTAGTTTTTGTTATACTCATAATCTAATCCTTTCTTCTAGCAATACTAACCTCTATACTAATAATTGTTTTCAATAATGTCAATTGTTTAGAACCTTCAACCACCTGATAATATCTGTGTAAACCTCTTCTCTGTTAGTCTCATTCAACAGTTCATGTCGGGCATTTTTATAAAACTTATAACTCACATCTTTTATTCCGGAATTTTTAAAAGAGCGGTAAGACTGCAAAACTCCTTTGGTATTCTTGCCAACCGGATCTTTATCCCCTGCAATAAAATAAACAGGTAATTCCTTAGGAATCTTATTAATATTTTCAATTTTATTTAATGCTCTGAGCCCTGTTAGCATGTCGTGAAAAAAACCAGCTGTAAAAACTTCACCACAATAGGGGTCAGCAACATATTTGTCTACTTCTTCTGGATCTCTGCTCAACCAATCAAAGCCAGTTCGATTCGGGGCAAAAGGTTTGTTGAAGTTGCCAAAGAACAACCTGTCCATTCGTTTACTTCTCACTTTGGCACCTTTACTTTTTATTTCTCTTTTAGCTAAGAAAATTGCTATGTTCCCCAGTAATCCAGGGTTTCCACCAGACCCACATAAAATAACACCGTCAATATCATCCCCGTATTTTTGGATGTAGGTTCTTGAAAGAAATGATCCCATACTGTGTCCGAAAAGAAATACCGGCAAATCTGGGTTTTCCTGCTTTAATATTTTAGTAAGCTCTTTCATATCTTCAACAACCAGGTTCCAGCCGTTTTTATCAGCAAAATAGCCGATGTTGGCAACTGCTCCGGCAGTTTTTCCATGGCCCCTGTGGTCATTACCATAAACTATGTAGCCTGCATCTAACAGAGCCTGGGCAAATCTGTCATATCTCTGAATATGCTCAGCCATACCGTGAGCTATCTGAACAACGCCTTTCACTTTGGCAGCATTTTTTATCTGCCATTTTGCAGCTTGAATATCTACGCCATCATTCGAGGTAAATTTAAAGTGGGTGTACTTCACAGCCTGTTCCCTCCATTATTGCTTAACCTAAGTAAACTACTATTTTCTATAAAAAACTACTCTTGCCACTCTGTGTCAAACACAATAGATAACACAAAAATATTAGCGTCTTTCCACATACCAGGCTCATTAAAGTAGTAACTTGCACTATAGTCGTTTTGATCCCTCTTTGCCAGAATAATCAGAGGAATATCCTTACCAGCTTCAATCTTTGTCTGCTGTAAACGATAAGCTTTTTCATCCCACTCAAATAATTCTTCCTCAAAAACCCTATCTCCAAAATGAGAATAATCCTCATATGAAAAAGAAGCGCCAAAATATCTGGTTTTATCAATGAACTGTAATACAAAATCACCTTCA
>JANQLZ010000025.1 GCA_028280325.1 Bacillota bacterium | reverse complement strand
TGAAAAACTCTTAAAGTAATTTTTAAAGTATAGTGCGCCAAAATATAAATTAACTATAATAGTGTTTTTAGGACGCAGCATGCCTATATTCTAGAGGTTGATGAAAATGTTTGCTGTCAAGGCGCTAAGTTCTGCGCAAAAGGAGGCTATACGAGGTAGTATGCCGAGTGCGCAAAGAGCCAGGCGATTTGAATATAATCGCTACCTCAAACCAAACCAAAAAAGGACGCAGAGAGCGGACTTTTTCAGCAGCCTCGAACCGTCCCCATGGCAATTTTGCCCCTATAAATACAATTGCAAAACAATTGCCCCACAATTGTTGAATAAACGACGTAACGTAAGGCATAATGTGGCTCACAGAATTGAGGCTAGATCAAGGAATAGCTAAAATTTTTAGCATAGATAATACGATGCAGTATATCTATGAAAAAATTTTAGCGTATGACGCCGAGGTAGCTCAATTATGAGAGCACAGCAGAAAGAAATAAATACCCTACATACCCGCTATAACCCTCTCCAAAAACTCCACCAACAGCATATTATTAAAACTGACCTTGCTGTAATCCATAAAATCTAATTTGATACTAAAAAAATTAAGGATCAATTTCTGTCCGATAATATAATGGGTTTTGGTATGAAGCGGTAAGACAACTATCTCGATTTCATTGACATTGCTGTCTGTATCAACTGTTATGAGCGAAGTATTAAGGGTTTTAATTGGCTTGATCATTTCCCGCATAAACTGCAGATCATCCATCATCCACATATTATTGTTCCAAAATTTACGTTCTATTTTTGAGCCTTCAAAGATCTCTCGATTAGAAATAGCGCTTAAAGCCCGTCTTACTGACTCGCTGTTAAATTCTTGATCGTACACTAGTTTCATGTCAGGGTCGTCGGCAATAGTCATGATATATTGCTCCCCAACTTTTTCTCCGTCTTTGCTGGCCTCCCAAAAATAGATCATGCTTTCCAGGACATTTAAATTCATTGTAATGTTTTTTTTCATTGTCAGCTACTCCTTTTGATAGTTATCCACATTATTATTTTGCCATTCCTCCGCCAATACTTCAAGAAAAATAATATTGACATCAATCAGAATAAGATTCAAAATGACTGCCTGCATCAGCTCTTAAATTGTGGTAAAATAATAAAGCAAAAACTAAAACTGGAGTAGATACATGAACATTATTAAAGTAATAGCTGATAAATTTCAATTGCAAGAGCAACAAGTTAACAAAACGGTTGAGTTATTAGATCAAGGTAATACCGTTCCGTTTATTGCCCGGTATCGAAAAGAGGCAACTGGAGAGTTAAATGAAGAACATATTTTTGGCATCGAAGAAAGCTTAAATTATTTGCGGCAATTAGACAAACGGAGAACAGAGATATTACGAATCATTGAAGAGCGAGGAAAACTAACCCCTCAGCTTGCCGTTGATATCAAACAGGCTGAAACCTTGCAAGCATTAGAAGATTTATATTTACCGTATAAGGAAAAACGACGCACTTTAGCTACGATTGCTCGCGAAAAAGGTTTAGAGCCTTTAGCTACCACCTTGTGGCAACAGCAGTCAAATATCGAACCTTCAAAACTGGCCGAAGAATATCTTGATCCAGAGCTGGAATTACATACTGCTGAGCAGGCCTTGGAAGGGGCATTTAATATTATTTCGGAAATGATCAGTGAAACAGCTGTTTATCGTCAGATTGTGCGCTCCTTAACTCGAGGATATGGAAAGATTAAAACCAGCATATCAGACAAAACAGATACTGGGGTGTACGACATTTACAAGGAATTTACTCAAGATGTTTCAGAGATTCCTCCTCATCGAATTCTGGCAATAAACAGAGGATCAAAAGAAAAGATTATTAAAACTAAAATTGCTGGACCCGCTGAATCTATTTTAGGCAGGCTGGAGAGAGAAATCATACATACCAATTACCAGCCTTTAAAAACATTCTTGCAATCAGCTATCAGCAATGCTTATAAAAAGTTTTTAGCCCCGGCAATTGAAAGAGAGATCAATAAACTTTTGACAGAAAAAGCTGAAAAACAAGCTATTAATTCATTTCAGGTTAATCTACGCCAGCTGTTAATGCAACCGCCGGTAAAAGGATTAAATATAATGGGAATCGATCCCGCATATCGAACCGGCTGCAAGCTTTGTGTAATAGATAATACCGGCAAACTGCTACAGACGGCAACTATCTACCCTCATCAGCCCCATAACAAGCAATATGCCGCTGAGGAGACTGTCAAAAAATACATTGACCAGTACGACGTCAGGTTAATAGTTATCGGTAATGGCACTGCCAGCAGAGAGACTGAAGGTTTAATAGCTAATATTACAGCTAACAGCCCTCAAGATGTCTCCTATGTGATAGTAGATGAAGCCGGGGCCTCTGTCTACTCTGCTTCAACAATTGCCCGTCAAGAGTTTCCGGAATTAGATGTAGCGATGCGAGGCGCAGTCTCAATTGCCAGAAGAATTCTAGATCCGTTAGCTGAACTGGTGAAGATTGATCCCAAGTCTATCGGAGTCGGCATGTATCAGCATGATGTCAACCAAAAGAATTTGTCCAAAGCATTGACCCAAACAGTTACTTCCTGTGTTAACCAGGTTGGTGTTGATGTCAATACTGCTTCATCCTCGCTTTTAAGCTATGTTGCAGGAGTCAACAAAACTATTGCCACTAATATTGTTGCCTATCGCAATGAGAATGGTTTGTTCAGGTCTCGCAAGGAGCTGAATAAGGTAGCAAAATTAGGCAAGAAAACTTTTGAACAGTGTGCCGGTTTTTTGAGAATCAGAGAGAGTCAGGAGTTCCTTGATAACACTGGAGTTCATCCTGAGTCTTATAAACTGACTCATGCCCTGTTAAAACATCTGAATATTTCTGTGCCGGCAATAGATAAAAGAGATTCAGCCTGGAACACAGCATTAGGTAATATTGACATAGAAGAATTAGCAATTGAGATGAAGGCTGGATTGCCAACGGTTAAAGATATAATTGAAGAGCTGCGCAGACCCGGACATGATCCTCGAGACGAACTGCCTAAACCGATTTTCAGTACTGATATAGTCTCTATGGATATGCTGCGAGAAGGTATGACTATGACCGGAACTGTGCGCAACGTTATCGACTTCGGTGCTTTTGTCGACATCGGTGTTAAGCAGGACGGTCTTGTCCATATCAGCCAGCTAAGCCATACTTATGTCCGACATCCGAATGATGTAGTCAAGGTTGGAGATATAGTCAAGGTAAAAATCATTAAACTGGATTTACAGCGCCAGAGGATATCATTATCGATGAAACTTTAAGCTATCAGACTCGCTCAAAAGATGTTCAAACTTTTGAGCGAGTTTGCAAATGTTACTCCCTGATATTGATGTCTTTACCGGCCATATAATCAATTAAACCCTGGCAGAACCCGGTTATTTCACTGTTGACCAGAGTTCGGTCGCGGGCTCCAATGGTAAACCTGAATGTCAGGCTTTTTTTGTTTTGACCGACACTTGCTCCCTGGTACACATCATGCAGCTGGTATGTTTGAATCAATTCATTATCATAAGCATCAATGTAACTTTTTACCTGACAGTATTCTGTTGTTTGCTCAACTACAAAATTAAAATCTAGGTCAACTGTCGGAAATCTTGTGGGCTCCTGGTATCTAATCTGGCCTGAACATATCTTTTCCAGTGCTGACATGTCAAGCTCAGCTATAATACAGACCGCGTCGCTGCTGACCCTGTCGGCAATCCAATTATTAGTTATGGAAATGCTGCCGATAATTTTGCTAGTTGTTATGACATCTAAAATACCTGTTTCCTGCTCCCACTCCTCGGCCTTTCTCACTGAATGTGCAAATTGAACTTCAACATTGCAGAGTGTTTTGCATACTGAATAAATGATATTTTTCATTTTCATATAGGTTTTTTGAGCAGCAGTTATCTCATCAACCAAGGCCAGGCCTAGTCTTTTACTATCAATATATTCGCTGCTGATTGAATCTTTTCTGATAACACTTCCAATCTCAAAAATTCCCATTGTTTTTCTTTTTATCGCATTCTTTTTGATGCAGTGCAACAAAGACAGGGCCAGTTCAGACCTTAAAAAGTTATTTTCATTTTTGCTGGTGTTAATGATTTTTAACGAATCAGATTTTGCCAGACCCAAGTGGTTGAGAAATCTGGTGTCATACCATAAATAAGTGTGTACTTCACTCATATTAAATTTGGTTGCCAAGAGTAACTTTAGATCGTAAGCAAGCTCACTTCTGGGGCTTGCCTCTGGTGGCAAAACCAGTTTATTGACGAGTGGATCAGGTACCAAGTTATCATACCCATAAGATCTTGCGATCTCTTCAACAAGGTCTATAGCAGTGCTGATATCTTTGGTAGCTCTGAACGTAGGTACTTCTACAAGATAGCTGTCATCATTATTTAATACAGTAAAACCTAAAGGAGTTAATATACCTTTTACAATATTATCTTTTAACTGTGTCCCAATGTATTTTGCCAGTAAGCCTTTGGGCAACACAATCTTCAAGGTAAGTGTTTTATTAACGTATTTATCAACTATTGCACTTGATATCTGAGCGCCGCTGTCAATTGACATTAACAATTCTATAAACCGTTTAAGCGCCGGCATGGTCATATTAGGATCGAGGCTTTTTTCAAATCTGGAACTGGCATCTGTTCTTAAACCCAGTTTAGTAGCTGTAAGACGAACTGTTGTAGAATTAAAGTTGGCTGATTCAATTATTACATCAGTCGTAGCCGCAGTCACCTCAGCAGATTGGCTGCCAATAACTCCGGCCAGGCCTAAAATCTCAGTATTGCTGCTGATCAGTATGGTATTAGCCGGGATTTCTCGCCAAACATTATCCAGGGTTTTTAGTTTATAACAGCCATCCAGTGAATTCTGGACCGTTATCTGACTAATAGATGAACTGTCGTAGGCATGCAATGGCTGGCCCAGCTCCATCATTATAAAATTTGTCAAGTCAACTATTAAGGACTTGGGTCTCATTCCACAATAAAATAAAAGTATTCGAAGCTGTATTGGAGTAACCTGCTGAGAGATGTTGGAGATTTTTACACAGCAATAGCGATTGCAGTTTTCCCGGTCTTCTATGGTGACATTTAACGGCTCAAGACTGTCAATTACTTTAAATCCTGCTGTATCATTTAATGGAATCAGCTTTACACCTAAGATTGCTGCCAGCTCCCGGGCAATGCCATAATGCCCCCATAAATCAGGTCTGTTGGTTAAAGATTTATTGTCGATCTCAACTATGATATCTTCCAGTGGAACTACTTCTTTTAGATCCTGACCTTGTTTATAATCCCCGGTCAGCTCTAAAGCTTTAAAATTCTCTTCACCAATACCTAAATCTTTTTCTGAGCAAATCCAACACTGACTGACCATATCATTGATAATGGTCTCGCTTACTCTGGATATAGTGGTTAAGCTGCCTCCTGCTAAAGCCACCGCAACAAGCATATTGCCAGCAATATTTTGATAATTGGTAACAGTCTGCAAGATTTGTGATCCAATATCAACCCTTGCTGTCCGGTATTCTGCCTGGCTGGATTCAACCTCCACTACCCGACCAACAACTACTTTATTAAGCTGATTTCCTTTATAAATAATATTTTCAACTTCAGCTGTCGTAATCGTAAACATGTCCCAAGCTTTTTCCCAGTTTATTTTTTCAGTTGTGTCTAAAAAACTGTTAATAAGATTGCATGATATATACATAATACCCTCCTGGTTTGTAAAGTCCTACTCATTAATAAGAGATGCCTGTTTGCTTTTGCTTAACAATGATCCAGTGATTGGCCTAAAACAGCTGTTCTTGCAGTTTTGATATTAAACTGCTCCAATCTGTCCAAATTCGCTGAATTAAATACTCTTATATCGCCAATTTGATATTTCATCATGGCTAGCCTGGTTAATCCCAAACCGAAAGCAAAGCCATTATATTGGTAAGAATCTATGCCACTGAGCGTCAGAACATTGGGGTGAACCATTCCACAGGGAAGTAGTTCCAGCCAGCCGCTGTACTTGCAGGTTTTACAGCCGGCGCCACCGCATATTGTACAGTTAATATCCAACTCAAATCCTGGCTCTACAAAAGGGAAATATCCCGGTCTTAATCTCACTTTCACCTCTCTGGCAAGCACCTCAGATAAGAGCTGTTTCATAACATAGATTAAATTTGGTATAGAAACATTTTTGTCAATATACATTCCTTCCAGCTGAAAAAAGGTATTCTCATGACTGGCATCAATATCCTCGTTTCTAAAACACCTTCCGGGAGAAATTATCCGCAGCGGCGCTCCATATTTTTCTAAAGCCCGGACCTGGCATGCCGAGGTTTGGGTTCTAAGCAACTGGCCATTATCCAGCCAATAGGTGTCCTGCATATC
>JANQLZ010000100.1 GCA_028280325.1 Bacillota bacterium | reverse complement strand
CAACAAAGTAAAATATGAGGAAAGCTGCTGGTAGCAAGTTGTACCAAATTGCCTTGATAATTTTATTTTTTTAAGGTAGCAATTTGTACCAAATTGCTTTGTCACTCAAAAATAATGCTAGCTTTAGCATACTATTTGTATAGCTTAAGCTAGCATTTTCATACCGCTCTAATTTGGTCGTCGCTGAGCCTGTTCAATATTGCTGTTCAATCAGTTACTTATGTGGAATTATTACCTCACTCATTGCTTGTAATTTACGTTACGTTGTTAACTTATTGGTTGATAACTGCTTTTTAGAGGAACAACTCTGTTGAAAACCAGGCTGCCTTCAATGGAATCCGGATCTAAAGCGAAATAGCCAATTCGGATAAACTGAAATGTAGTAAAGCCCTCAGCTATCAGCTCTGCCAAAGCTGGCTCAGCGTAGGCAGAGCCATACTCTTTCAGTGAACTTTCATTTAAGGAATCAGCCAGATTCTCGGTATCGGGCTGCCGGCTAAACAGATCGTTAAAGATTCTGGCCTGATATTTCATTCCCTGAGTAGCACTGACCCACTGGATAGTGCCTTTTACCTTTCTGGCTTTAAAGCCGGAACCGCTTTTTGTCTGGGGGTCATAGGTGCACAGCAGCTCGACAATCCGACCATTATTATCACGGATGACCTGATTGCATTTAATAAAATAAGCATCCTTTAAGCGCACCTCTCCACCTGCTACTAACCGTTTGTACTTTGGCGGCGGATTGTCACTAAAATCCTTCCTGTCGATCAGTATCTCTCTGGTGAACGGAATTTTACGGCTGCCTAAAGACTGATTGCTAAAATGATTCTGTGCCGTGAGCTGAACCGTTTCTGTCAGATTGGTGATAGTAACTTTCAAAGGATCAAGAACACTCATTAAACAGTGAGATTGCTGCTGTAATTCCTGCCTTGTAAAATGATCCAGCATTTTATAATCTACTGTGCTCTGGTTCTTGGGTATACCTATTTCGTTCAGGAATGCAAAGATAGCCTCTTTAGGCACCCCGCGACGTTTTAATCCTTTGATTGTCGGCAGCCGGGGATCATCCCAGCCAGACACATGCTTTTCGGCAACCAGCCGCCTGAGATACCGCTTGCTGGTGACCACCCCTGTCAGGTTGAGCCGCCCAAACTCAATCTGCCGTGGCAGTTTATTTTTTAAAGCGAGATTGTGCAAAACCCATTCGTACAAGGGGCGGTTATTGACAAACTCGTTTGAACACAGCGAATGGGTGACTCCCTCAATATAATCTTGAATCGGGTGGGCATAATCATACATTGGGTAAATGCACCAGCGGTCTCCAGTACGGTAGTGCGAAGCATGGATTATGCGGTAAATAACCGGATCTCGCAAACTAATATTGGGACTGGACATATCTATTTTTGCTCGCAGGACTTTTTCTCCATTTTGGTACTTGCCTGCTTTCATACTTTGAAACAGCCTAATGTTCTCAGCAATGCTGCGCTCTCGATAAGGGCTGTTTCTGCCGACATGGGTCAGAGAGCCTCGATATGTTTTAATCTCTTCTGGAGATAAATCACAGACGAAGGCTCTGCCTGTTTCAACCAGGTACATTGCATACTGGTAGAGCTGATCCGAGTAATCAGACCCAAAAAAAGGCTTACTGCCATAGTCAAATCCAAGCCAGTCGATATCCTCAATGATTGAGTCAACATACTCAACATCTTCCTTCAACGGATTAGTATCATCAAAACGCAGGTTAAATTTGCCGCCAAATTTCTTAGCCATTGAATGACTGATGTTTACAGCAAAAATACTACCAATATGCAGGTGTCCGTTGGGCTCGGGAGGAAACCTCGTTATAATATGCCGGTGTTTTCCCTGCTCAATCTCTGAGCTAATTATTTTTTCAATATAACTCCTGTCATCAACATCTTTAGCCATAATATTCCTCCTTTAAATTAAGTTTAAGAAAATTATTAGCTTTGTTGATAAATCTGGAGTACTGTTTTCACAATTAAAGTATAAAGATACTCTGCCCCAATTCTATCACCCCTTATAATTTGGATTAGGGTTATGGTATCACTTATCTATATAATTGACAATACGCTCTGTTTCATGCATGTTGAGAGCCATTCAATTTTGATCATTATTTAGAGTCGCCAGGTTGATCACCGTCTCGCAACTTGTTGATTGTTCTGATAGCACACATTTTACCGCACATACTGCAGGAATGCTCTACCTCAGTCTGAACTGATTCTCGATAGGTTCTGGCCTTAATCGGGTCGATTGCTTCATTGAACATAGTCTCCCAGTCCAGCTCCTGTCGGGCAGTACTCATTCGATAATCCCATTCCCAAGCGCCTTTAATCCCTTTTGCTAAATCGGCAGCATGGGCGGCAATTTTGGCAGCGATTATGCCCTCTTTCATGTCCTCCATGGTTGGCAGGCGCAGGTGTTCGGCAGGGGTTACATAACATAAGAAATCAGCCCCATTCGCCGCGGCAATAGCTCCGCCGATAGCCCCGGTGATATGATCGTATCCAGGCGCTATATCAGTAACCAATGGCCCGAGTACATAAAAAGGAGCATTATGACACAGCTTCTTTTCCAGTTTCACATTAGCAGCAATGTCGCTGATACTCATATGTCCGGGCCCTTCAATCATCACCTGCACGTCCTGGGCCCAGGCTCGCTTGGTCAGCTCTCCCAGTACCAGCAACTCTTGAATCTGGCTGGCATCAGTTGAGTCATGGATGCCTCCCGGGCGCATTGCATCCCCGAGGCTGAGGGTAAGATCATAGCGGCGGCAGATCTGAAGCAAGTCATCAAAGTATTGGTAGAACGGATTTTCACGGTTGTTCAACCTCATCCAGGCATACATTAATGATCCGCCTCGGGAGACAATGTTCATCAGCCTGGGGTTGCGCTCGAAAACTTCGGCAGTATGTTGGTTTATTCCGGCATGGATAGTGACAAAATCCACCCCGTCTTTACCATGTTCTTCAACTACATTCAAAAATTCTTCAGCACTGATCTCTAACAGTTCCTTCTCGTAAAATCCCAAGGCATCATATACCGGTACAGTTCCGATCATTGCTGTGCTGCACTGGATCAGCTTTTGACGAAATTCATGAGTTTTCCCGTAATTTGATAAATCCATAATCGCCGCTGTGCCCATTCTAATTGCCGCCTGAGCCTTGGCCATTTCAGCGTCATAGCAGAAGGCGTCCTTGCTAACCCCTAAATTGACATTTATTTTAGTTCTTAAACCACAGCCGACTCCTTCGGGTGATAAACTGGTATGACCTATATTTGCCGGAATAACTACTGATCCTTGGGCAACCTGTTCTCTCAGCCAGTCAATATCTACTTGTTCTTTTGCCGCGACCTGCTGCATTTGCGGGGTATTGATCCCCAGCTTGGCAGCCTGCATTTGGGTTGAGTATTTTTTCATGTTATATTCCTTTCAAAGATATTGTCAACAAACAAAAAAAGCATAAACCCAGGTCTATGCTTAAGCAATGAATTAAAACAGTTTTCGCACTTCCCTACGCTAGCATTACCTAGATCAGGTCAAGGGTCGAAACTCATGGTTTCCTCTCAGTAATCAGACAATTACTCCCCTAGTAACATATTAAATTTGCTTCTTCAATATAACACAGTAGTTGCATAATGTAAACGTTTTTTCATTTCTATCTGAGAGTGTGTATTTTTAATACTTCTGCTGCAGATTTCTCAGCTAATCCCTCAATAATGACACTCTATTCCTGCACATTAATTACTTCGACATTTTCAATCCTAAATTTTTTGCCTGTTAAACCTATGTTACTGGTTGTGGCTTTGAGCAGAATTTCTACCCCTTGTTTATCTGATAACTGAAATGCCAATACTGAATTATCCATTTCATAAACCAGCTTATCATGTTGTTTCTTTAATTGAGGAAATAGCTTTTTAAGGTATTCAGAAACCTCTGTACTAGAATTCAGCTTTACCAGTGCTTCCTTGATGCCGGTTATGCCTTTTGAGCTGGAATTGGGAGTCATATACCTTTTCATATTTTCCATTACTTTTATACTATCCATCTCTCCGAAGCATATCCGCAAATCAGTGCCCGGAATCGGTTCGGTGTAAATACTTCGCCAAGGCATAGTTCTTTTCAGCAGACCGAAAAACCATCTGAAGCTTATTCTTTCCGGGCCGCTGACCCTTACTCCTCTGCTAAGCAATCCTGCTCTAATCTCATCGAGATTATCAGTCATCAGAAACAATGCTATCATTCCTCGATGCCCACTGTTATATTTTTCAACCCAATCTTTTTTCCAACCCCCGCCATCTGCTTTTTTCAACCACACCATCTCAAAGTACTGCTGCCCAATCCACAGGTTCGCTACCTTAAACCCTTTGGTACCTTTTCCTCTCCCTGGTTCAAAAGGATATCCTTTAGGCTCTATTTCCTTCTTCAGTTCAGCTAAGTTAAATTGATTATTATCAATATTAATTACAAAATGGTCAAGTCTTACCATTGGCTTTGGCCTCCTCTACAATTTATAGCTCCAAGACTTTTGCAGCTCTACCTACCCCTTATAAACCAGCCAAAATCTTATGGCTGTTTTTAAGAAACAATTGCACGAAAATCGATAAATGTCAGTCAGGATTTATAGTACCTTTCAAAGGCCTTTTTTATCAGCCACTCTAAAGTATTTGCAAACAGCTTTTTTAAAGGATTTAGTTTTACCTCATAATAATAATCACTTTCCAGCCAATTACGCTCCTTCCAAAAGTCATAGTCAGCTTTTGAAGCATAACTTTTACCTTTAAACCCCTGAAACAGGTAAAGCTCATATAAAGAGGGCACAGGTCGGTTCTTTTCGACAACACTCTGGTAGAACCGATTAGCAAGAGTATTTATCTTGGAGTCTATTTCCCTTTTATACTTTTTGCTATAGTACTCACTGTTGTCAAAATAGCGAGGGGAAGCCACCGATAAATCACCTTTGTAGTTACAGCCCCATCCGGTTGCCATCATTTTTAAATACTTTTGAGTTGGTCTGACCCCTCCTCCGTATGTTGTGACAACTGTCAGGGCAGGTTTAAGGATCAGCTCTGGTCTGTGAAACACATAGCTTAATCTATCTACCAGTTTTTTCATTGTACCTGTAATGCTTATGGCATAAACCGGTGATGCAAAAATAAGACCATCAGCCTTTTTCAGTTTATCCAGTATTGCGCTAACATCATCTTTAAGGGGGCATAGTTTTTCACTTTTAATTATGCACTGCAGGCAACCAAGACATTCTTTCACGTTATATTCATTAATTTTAAGGTACTCAAAAGCGACATCTCCAGTTGCATTCATTTTCTCTTCAATTCTTTTTATCACTGAATAACTATCTTTTCTTCTAGGGCTCCCGCTCAGCACAGCAATATTCATTATAGTCCTCCTGACATCATATCCAAATTTGGATAAAGTGCTAATATTATTGCATGCCTGACGACATGCAAATTTACTTAATTCATTTTTGTTTACTTATAACCGTCATCCGTAAAAAAATACTTAACCTTTTAACTACTTATTTTTATAAAATTTAATTTAACTGGTAAAGTTGGATTCCCCATGTTTTATCTTATCTATATACTTTTTCAATATTTCTTCAGCTTGCTCAGGGGTGCTGAATATTTGCTCTTTTAAGGCTTTAATATCTTTGCTCTGAATACTATCAGTGAGGTAACTGAGATCAACCTCAGAAAAATCTACAGTTTTAATTAATTCCGCAGCTCTGTGACTGAGCTTTATACACTGGTCAATTTCATCAATTAATGCTTCATGCCATTGTATTTGATAGTTTACATTGGAGACCATCATTTCAAAACTGAGTTTCTCCACTGTTAATGATCTTTCATTGATTTTGCGAGCCTGCCAATATTCAAGCTTTCTAAGCTTTTTTTGTAAATCATCAAGGTGTTTTTCTACTGTACTCATCAGCTTTTGCTTGTTTATCTCGTTTATAAATGGGTAAACCAAAAACTTATCAGAACCAACATGGTAAATTGGCTTATTAAACTCCTTCAGCAGAAGTTCTTTAAGCTCTAACTTGCCCTTATCTGTGATACAGTAGACTTTCCGTATTCGTGAATCTACTTCCTGCTCGTCATAAAGGTCAATAAAACTGTCTTTGTAAAGCTTCGATAAAGCATAATAAATAGATCCAGATTGAATTCTCGTCCAATCATCTAACTCATTCAATTGAATATATTTTTGAATTTCATATCCATGGGTCGGCTTAATGCTCAAAAAATACAGTATCATTGCTTTTATCATAAGGCATCCTCACATATCCAAATTTAAATACATTATATATTCAAATTTGGATATAGTCAAGGTAGTAATGGGACCTTTCCGCATTCCAACCTTTAACAAAGGCAACTATTTTCTCGTAAGCATCTCCTTAACCTGATTATCAGTTAGAATCTCCTCAATATCCTGTAGCCCCAGTTGCTTCAGTATTTTCATGACATTCAGATTGTCAAACGGGGTTAAAATAAGAGAGTCTTCTGCAAATTGGTTGACATGATCTTTAGCCTTATCCCGGTCAATATTAGTTCTGGGACCGCCGACACACCCGCCGATACAGCCCATACCCTCGATAAAGTTAAACGATATTTTTTCACCAGCCGATAATTTGTCCAAAATCTGTTTACAGGACTTGACACCATCAAACTTCTCGGCTTTTAATTTTACTAAACGACGGGGTGCAATCCTGTTGACAACTGTTTTTACCGCAAAGCTTACCCCACCAGTTCTGGCATACACTCTGCCCCCAAATGAGGCCTGGTCTTTATCTTCACCGGGTAAATCACTGAGATTTACATCCAGGGTTCTAAATACCTCGCTCAGCTCTCTGAAGGTCAGTACAAAATCAATAGCTCCAGCCAGCCCGGGTTCTTTTGCTTCAGATTTTTTGGCAACACAGGGGCCAATAAACACAACTTTGGCATCCGGGTAAAGTTTTTTCAGAAACTGGCCTGAAGCAATCATCGGAGATATAGATGGGGACATGTGCTCAAAGATTTTGGGATAGTTTCGCTTTGTCAGATTAAACCAAACCGGACAGCAACAACTGGTTAAGAAAAAGTCCTCTTCCGTTGTAACCAGCTCGTTGAATTCATAGGCCTCTTTAATGGTTAGGATGTCAGCAAAGAGCGCTACCTCAATCATATCCTCAAATCCCAACAGCTTTAGCGCTGTTCGAATCTGACCCATAGTGATGTTTTCCCCGAACTGGCCGACTATGGCCGGTGCCACTGTAGCAAAAACCTGAGAATTTTTATCTTTAAGCAAATCGACTAACGGCAGAAACTCTATCTTGTCAGCCAAAGCTCCAAAATCACAATCCCCCAGGCACTCCCCGCAGGTCAGACATTTGTCTTTAATAATAATTGGGCCTTCGTTTTTACGGTAGACTGCAGCCTCGTATTTGCAGATATCGCGGCAGCCACAGCTTTCCTGGTCGCAATACTGACAGGCTCCAGCTATCTTATTGATGATCGGCTTGGATACTGTTTCCATATCTATAATTTTGTTCATTTCATCTGAGAAATCACCCTTACCCATCGGGTCTAAGCCCATAGCAACCCGAATGTGATTCCTGATAAAGTGCATATCTTGTTTATCGAATTCATATTTTTGCTGAATATCTGCGGCCAGTTTATCCAGATCTACTGTATGGTTCAATTCATTACTCCAATACCTGGAAACAAGTTCAGAAAAAATATGCATCCGCTTATCATTAAAATTAGTAAACCTCTTATCCATTTCCACCCTCCTAATCTCTACATTACTCCGCCTATTATCTCATAATTACTGCTCTTAGTCATTGCCCTGTTTTGGCTGCCGGTATACTAACTGCCGCATACTAAGATTAGAAGAACGCCTCACAGCGTTCTTCTACTACACTACCAGTTTACACCTCATTATCTGGTTCAATTATCCTTGTTTCTGCAGATTCCCCAGTTTATCAGCGGTAATAATTGCGGCAAATACATCATTGGCTGTAACCTGAAAAGGCATATTGTGAATAGTTTCTTCCTTAACGGTAGCAGCTTCGGCCACTTTTTTTATATCGTCTTCCCTCAACTTTTTAATACCCAGGTCTTTAAAGGTTACTGGCAGCCCGACACTGATACAGAATGAGATAACTTCCTCAATCTCTTCCAGAGGAGCATTCTCCAAAACCAATTGCGCTATCGTGCCAAATGCTACTTTCTCCCCGTGAAACATCGAATGAGATTCTTTTATCATTGTAAAACCGTTATGGATAGCATGAGCTGCAGCCAAACCTCCGCTCTCAAAACCTATTCCGCTTAAATAGGTATTAGCCTCAACAATATTTTCTAACGCCGGATTGGAGACATTACTTTCTACTGCCAGCTTCGCCTTTAAACCATCAGCCAACAGTGTTTCGAGGCACAGTTTAGCCAGCTCAAAGGCCGCCAAAGTAGGATGTGCACCAGCTAAAGTTGTTGAATTAGATCTTAAACAGGCTCTGGCTTCAAAAAAAGTGGCCAGGGCATCGCCCATACCGGCAACCAACAGTCGGGCCGGAGCTTCAGCAACTATCTTGGTATCCATTAAAACCATAGACGGATTTTTGGGCAGCACCAGGTATTCCTCAAACTTACCGCTTTCAGTGTAGATAACTGAAAGCGCACTGCAGGGTGCATCTGTTGATGCTATGGTCGGCACTATCATAACGGGTATATTAACGTAATGGGCTACAGCTTTAGCGGTATCTAAAGCCTTGCCTCCACCTATGCCAATTAGCAGATCCGAGGATCTCTGTTTGCAGATTTCCACTAATCTATTGATCTCCTTTTTTGAGCACTCCCCTTTAAATATTTCAAAAGACACCGGCAGGTTATTAACATTACAGCTGGTTTCAACAATATCTTTAGTTAATTTCATGACATAACTGTCGGCAATTACAAAAGCTGACTGACCCAGTTTAACAGCATATTTGGCAATCCTGCTCAGCTCGCCATTTCCCTGAACATACATTCCCGGTGAAATAACAATCCTAGTTGGCATATCATCACTCCTTACAAAGCTATTGTTTCCTCATAATGTAAACGTATTCTTGGATTGAAAAGAATAAATTTCAGACCAGCATTATTATTGACATTTACTTTTATTATCAATACTATAAAAATGATCAGCAATTAGTATTTTTCAAAGGTTAAACCAGGGTAGTTTTGCTTGGAGGGCACTTCCTTGGTCAAGGCCATACTTTAGTGATTTAACTGATTTGATACTAAGATGATTTGAGAAGCTACTTTTCAAGAGGGGGCAATTGATTATGAAAATTGTAAAAAGCACGTTACTTGCATTTCTCACCCTGCTACTCTTTACAGGCTGTAATTTCATAGACTCAATGCCCCTTGAAGTAATTAGCCTGGAGAGCTGGAGATCTTTCGAGCCCAATAATGTATATTATTTGGATGGCAATGAGTTAAACCTTAAGATCAAGGAGCCAATCGAGGAACAGCAACAAATTGCCTTTTCTGAAGAGAACTTTTTGATAAAAATTAGTCTGGCCGAGGAAGTAGAGAAGGAAGTTATAGCCTCATTTATAACTGTAGAACCTGAACTCAAATATCAGCTCAAACGCAGTGAAGACAACATGTCGTGGGATTTTATTCCAGACAATTGGGAAATCGGTCAGGAGGCTAAGATCGCTATCGCTGGTCTGAAAGGCAGCTTCAGTTTTATCCTCAGAAAGGTTAGTCAACCTGTAATCACTCATATTGACATTGCTAAACCAGCTAACCGCCAGATGCCTGGATACTGTGTGGGCACAGCTAATTCACTATACATACTCAGTGGCTCAACAATGAATATTGCCTTTTCTCAGCCTATGGATAAAACTTCAGTAACTTCGCTGATCGATGAATACATATCCTCCCGAACCGGCTGCAGTGTAGCTTATCACTGGCATGATGAGCAAAATCTGCAGCTAACTTTCATCAATGATGAGGATATAATATACTCTGATATTATATTCAGCTTAACCGGGGCCAAGGCAACAAATGGGGGATACCTGCAGGATGATGAAGGGTTTTGTTTTTCAATAGCTAACAGCGATATTTTAACCTCTTTGGACTTAAACGATTTTACCAAGACCAGTGTCTTAGATTGCGGACTAATCAATTCTATCACCATGTCTGAGGGCTCTCAGTACATTGCTTACACTGACATGATTGAAAGCTTTGTAAACAACGGTGATGTTCCAGATACCTCTTATCAACTGTCATATTTAAATATTTACTCAGTTGACACAGGCCAACTGGTTACTGACTCTCAAATTGTTAAAACCAATAACTATTCCAGTAATAATATTATTTGGTCAGGTGACGAATATTTCTTTTATTTTGATACAGTGTATAACAACTCTGGCGAAAAGATATTATCATTTGAAGAGCAGATAACAAGTGCTGTCTTTGCCCCCGATCAAACTAAGATTGGAGTCATGTATAATAGGGATACTGGCGATGAGTTGAACAGAGAAGTCATGCTGGTGGTTTATGACTTAGAGACTGGCCAACACTTGCAGGATTTTTCCTTAGCATCATATTCTTTTGCTACAAGCAATAATGATTTTACAATACTAAATGCCTTGTGGTTAACTGATGATGCCATCTTGTTTGAAAACCTCCACGGCAAAATTAATCTACTCAACATGAATCAATCTGAAAAAGTCTCGCTTCTGGAAGGTGATCTTACTGTTTATGATAGAAATTATCAATGCAGCATTTCTCCCAATATGCAGCTGCTGATTGCCTATCAACCTGAACATACCTTTATCTATGATGTACAAGCTAAACAGCAGGTTTATCAGTTTCCAGCCCATTTAGTTCCACTAAATATAGTTTGGTCTCCCGACAGCAGCTTCCTGATTTTTAATGAGCGTAACAGCACCCAATTATATAAGCTGGACAGCAGTTATGTACTTCACTCGCTTCCAGTTTCAGGCACACCCATTGGTTTTTATGACCAGAACAACTTGTTGTATCAGTCCCAACCATAAACACGTTTAAAGGGTTTAACCTATGTTAAATGAGAGCTATAAAAAAACAGGTAGTTCACTACCTGTTTGCTAATTAAATAAAGTTTAATCCAGGGATTACAAAGACAATTTTACGGCGGCAAGAGCATGCAACCTGGTGGTGTCAAAGAGAGGTATGGGTGTATCTTGCTGGGTTATTAACAACGGAATTTCAGTACAGCCTAAAATTATTCCTTCGGCTCCCCTCTCAATCAGTTTTTGCATGATTTCTAAATATTTTGCTTTAGAGCGGTGGTTAATTATACCAAAGGTCAGTTCCTCTGTTAATACTTTGTATATATAGTGCTGATCCTCTGCCAACTCTGGAGTAAGCACTGTTAGGCCGTATCTTTCAATCCGATCTCTGTAAAAGTCCTGTTGCATGGTAAAGGTAGTGCCAATCAAACCAACTTTCTTCAACCCCTGACTGGTGATTTCTTCACCAACGACATCCGCAATATGTACTAATGGTATGCCAATGTTTTTTTCCACATATTCAGCTGTTTTATGCATAGTATTGGCGCAGATAAGCAAATAATCAGCTCCTGCACTTTCAAGTTTTCGAGCTGCGTCCAGCATTTTTTCCGACAGCCTCTGCCAATCACCCTCATGCTGAAGCTTTAAAATAGGATCAAAATCAACCGAGTACATCATGATTTTACTGGAATGAAAGCCTCCCAGATGGGCATTACAGGCTTCGTTAATGATACGGTAATACTCAACTGACGACTGCCAACTCATTCCGCCAATCAGGCCTATTGTTTTCATTCACATATCACTCCCATTTATAAAATACTAACAACTTCAGTTTATCTTAAAGACTGGCAGATGGCAAAATTGAATGATCCTGTAATTGTGATATAGCTAGTTTAACCCAGCGAGTGATTTTAAACCTGTGACCTCAATCGGGCCTCTAAGATCCATTTACCGGAGCCTTTGCTCCAACGGGAAAACGAATAATCTCCGTACTCTGCCACCAGTTCAAAATTATTTGCCAACAATATTCGCAGCATTTCAGAGCGGCTATAGAGCTGAAGCTCAAATTCATGAGTGAACTGACCGATATGGTCACCACCCTGCTGCTTAAAAACCTGTTGAGAAATAGTAATTCTTTTAGTTAGGGAGTTATACTGGGTCGTTCCTTCTTTCCAAACCTGCAGCGCAGCATCGGATTTTAATGATGTAAACCTGCGCCTGGGAGTGGACCAGGACTTCTCTGCCGGATACCAGAGCTCCAGAGCCAAGCCTCCTCCAGCCTTGAGATGTTGCCTCAGCGCCTGCAAAGCCAGGCTGACATCTGCTGTCGTCAATAGATGATTCAGGTCAGTTGTGCCAATAAAAGCAAAGTCAAACCTTTCACCTAGTGCAAAATCCCTGACATCGCCTTGAACAAAATGAAGATTCGCCAAATGTCCAAACCGGCAGCGCCCCTCATCAATCATCTGCTGCGTGTAGTCCAGTGCCGTTACCTCTATCCCCCGCTCAACCAGGTAAGCCCCTGCTTCACCCAATGCAGCCATCGCTGAAAGCACCTTATCACCGTATCTTAGGGACATTCGATACCAAAACTCAAACTCTTCACTGCGGTCATTTCCGGCCCAATCCCAAACTGAGGCATGTTCAGCATAATTACCAGTTTTATTATTCATATCTTCACCTGCTAATCGTATTTACTTCTAAGATTATACTCTTTAGAAATGTTAATATAGTTATCTAACTTGTTTATGTAATATTTGTGCACAACATCATGATGTTCTGGCCCTGAGAGTAAAAATGCAGCTTGCCAAAAGCTTGCCAATACAATATTTCCTGGGCAATACTGTCTGGATCAGAAGCCAATTACCACCTTGCACTTGGGATAGTTACTGCATCGATAAAATGTACCGTTTTTCTTTTTACATTCAATCAGTTTATGACCACATCGCGGGCAGACTCCTGATTTAATTCTCTTTTTTCTGCGTTTAACCCGGCGCACTGCTCTAATATGCTTTTTCTTTTCAGTTAAAGATTTTACCACGCTTTTGCGTATTTTAGCGGTAATGGCTGCGATGTCATTGACCACCTGTTCGCCACGATGCCTGACTATAGTTTGATACACTTCATCATCGTTTACTACCAGAGTCAAAGTTTTGAGTCTGTTTATATTGGCATTTTTGATAAAAACTATAATAGAGTAGTAGTTTACTTTTTCATTTTTCAAGACAGCTCTCAAGGCGGCAATGTGGGCATTGTTCTGTTTGATTGGACTATAAAATTTGTGCTGTTTGTTATACAGTTTCTGGGTCCAGTATTCCCAATTCTCTGCCCCATAGATAATTCCTTTACGATTCTTTGTTTCAATAACGTATATACCTTTGCGAGAGACCACAATATGGTCTATTTCCGCTGTTCCTTTGCTTGTTTTGATAATAACATTGTTCAATACTCGATATTGGCTGTTGTTCAGTTTTCGCAGCTGTTTGGCCACCCGATATTCTCCCAATTTTCCTATCAAATGTGATTTTAGCATCTGATAGCTGGCTAAAACTACTACAGCAGCTGCGCAGGCAACTAAGATGTATTTCATTTGTGTCATCTCCAAGGTGTTTATTTAACGGTTTCTTTGCTGTATGTGATTAATCTTACTGAACAGGATTAAGATATGCCAGCAAAAACGAACACCATTGAACAGATTTAATTAACATTTAATATTTTAAATACTTTACACTCAAGCTGCATTCCCTTAACTCTGTAGTAATTTAAGCCAAAAACTTATCTAAGAACACCGGGTTTACACCCAATTAATCCTTAGGATTATGCTATAATAGTTGGCATAACCACTGTCACAAACTTTGCCCGATAATCTAATGATAGGTGATATTATGCAGAATATTTTAGATAAGGCCGTTGAATACGGCAGAAATTTTATTTCATACGGCAAAACAGCCAGCTATATTCCAGAACTCAGCAAGGTCGATCCCAACCAACTGGGGGCTACCATCGTTACACTCCAAGGAGAGATATACAGCAGTGGTGACTGCGGCAGCACTTTCTCAATGCAAAGTGTCTCTAAGCCCGTAGCACTGATGCTGGCTATTGCCGATCGTGGCGAAGATTTTGTTTTTAAAAGGGTCGGGATGGAACCTACAGGTGATGCCTTTAACTCAATTATCAGGCTGGAAACTATCAAACCTTCCAAGCCGCTCAACCCCATGATTAATGCCGGGGCAATTGCTATTGATTCATTTATACTGGGTAGCAATGCCCGAGAAAGATTTAGGAGATTGATAGAATTTTTTAGGCATATATCCGGTAATGACAGTCTCTGGTATAACCCCAGTATCTATAGATCCGAAAATGAAACAGGGTTTAGAAACCGAGCTCTGGCCAATTTTATGAAGGACAATGATATTTTAATCGGGGATGTTGAAGAGGTGCTGGAGCTTTATTTCAAGCAATGCTCCATTGAAGTAAATTGCCAGGATATCGCTACTATTGGCTCTGTTCTGGCCGCAGGTGGGGTGAGTCCCATTACCGAACAAAGAATTGTAGATAAACAGATCGCAAATTTAGTTAAAACCTTTATGGTAACCTGCGGCATGTATGATGCCTCAGGAGAGTTTGCTGTGAGAGTAGGTATTCCGGCTAAATCCGGGGTTGGCGGAGGGATAATGGCTGCAGTACCCAACAGAATGGGCATTGGAGTTTTTAGCCCGGCGCTCGACCAGAAAGGAAACAGCACTGCTGGGGTAAAGGTACTGGAGTATTTATCCCGTGAATTGAATTTAAGTATCTTTTAATAGCTCCGTTAAAACCCGGTCATTTTATTCAGATGTCATATGCAGTTCTAAAAACTGAACCGGGTCCAAAAAATAGTCTTCAAGCTCTTCTAATGTTTTGCAGGAGTAACTGGCTACCCCATTATCTTCCATAGTAGTCCTAATCTCTAAATGCAGATGGGTTTTTTTGTAGCCGGCTCTTTGCTGCTCTTCTTCATTAAATAGCCTGGCTACAGGGGTATTCTCGTCAACCAGCATCCCCTCCTCCACTTCAATCTGAGCAACATGAACATAGCTGGAGTACACTACCGTATCATCAGGCAGGGTATGCTCAATTACTACCGCTAAATAGGGAAATGCGTACAGGCATCCATAAACTGTACCTTTTCCAATCGGGTAAACGGTTTCTCCATAATCACCTTTTAAGTCAATGCCTGCGTGTTTATGACCTCGATTTCGATAAGCACCGAAAACATCTATCAGTCGGTTCTTGATATTCAAGTATTTACCGCGATCTTCCTCTTCGGCAAATGGGCTGAAGAAATGTCGACAATAATTGTCCCCTTCATCTTCTGCTACTGGGTCAGTATTATTTTCCTGCCCGGCCTCGTCAGCTGCTGGGTGGCCAACAACATTACTGTTATACCAGCCCCACAACAATACTAAACAAAATACGATAATGCAGATAAAAGCAATAGTTCTTTTTCTCATTTTCACACCCCATAATAGTCTGCCGTATACCCTGCTGGCTAGCCTAATTTGTCACCCTTCTTCACCGGTTGCTCCGGCTGAATCAATACCACACCCTGTTCAGAATAAACACCGAGAACTAAAACCTCAGATGTAAAATCTGCGATGCGCCGCGGAGGAAAGTTGACAACACCTAATACCTGCCTGCCAACCAGGTCCTGTACTTGATAACATGCAGTTATCTGAGCACTTGACTTTTTAACCCCTATTTCAGTACCAAAATCAATCCACAGCTTATAAGCTGGCTTTCTGGCCTTGACCGCAGGTTCCGCCCTTAAAACCTCACCAACTCTGATATCCAGTTTGAGAAATTGGTCAAATGTTACCATATTAAACTCCTTACTTTTCTTTGTTCAACACATAGTATAATCTGTTGATCAGGTCATGTTGCTGATAGTAGACAGTTTTATATTGCTCTATCTGAAAATGCACGCTAATCATCTCTTCCAGCTGCTGATTGGTTAGATTATACAGAAAAATCCCTGAAGTCTCTCGATAAAAATTGGCAGACAGTTCAACAAAACCATATTCCATTCTTTTCTCTTTCTCAATATAGGGATTAAACTTCAACAATACCCTCCCCTTGGGGTGTACTATCCGCCTGATCTCAGCTAAAAGCTTTTCAGCATCATCCGGAGCTAAATTGTCGACAATATTGCTCAGGACACAGCTGTCAAAAGTATTTGGTTCAATCTTAGCCAATTCCTCTATTCCACCACAGATAAACTCTGTTTTGTCACTGAGCTGATAATTAGTGGCTATCTGCCTGGCAACTCTGACTGCACTCTCGCTGATATCAATCCCTTTAACAAATCCTACACCATAATCTAAACAGCGCAGCAGAAATCTGCCTGATCCTGCACCAAAGTCTAAAACTGAGCTTTGCCCTGCTGCTAGCCAGGCCACTGCCTTCTCCAGCTCGGGCATAATCTTCTCTGTCGGATTGTACAGTATGTATTCACCAAATGTTTTATTCCAAAACTGAATGGTATCAGCGTATCTGTTACTCATAGTTTTTCACCACAGATATTTATCTGTATTTCCACTGGGGTTTTCTTTTGCTCAAAAAAGCATCTACACCTTCATGGGCATCAGCAGTTGTACAAAGGGTTGCAAAATGATTATTGGTCAGGTCTAAAGCAGCACTATACTCCAGATCTATCATTTTATAAAACGACTTTTTACCCAGTTGCAACGCCAAAGGGCTTTTGTCAGCGAGAACATGAGCCAATTCGATAGTTGCATCCTCCAGTTGGTCATTTGGAACAACTTTGTTCACCAGGCCAATTCGCTCAGCCTCCCAGGCATCAATCAAGTTACCGGTCAACAACAGTTCCAAAGCCTTTTTCCGGCCGATACACCGTGCTAAAGGAACAGCCGGCCCCATGCAAAACAGACCAACATTGACAGCTGTCGCACCAAAACGGGCATTCTCTGCGGCAATTGCCAGATCAGCAGCAGCCACAATGCTGATACCATTGGCCACAGCTATCTTATGAACCGAGGCAATGACCGGTTTAGCCATTCTGATCATCGTCAAATTCATCTTTTCCATTAACTCAACCCAGTTATAATACTCTAAATTGTTCTTCCCTGAAAAATCGTTGAGGTCAATCCCCGTGCAAAAGTTTTTGCCGGCTCCTTTAATAATCACTACCCGCACCTGCGGGTCTTCGTCAAATTCTAATAACGCTTTATTTAACTCTTTGGCCATTGGAACATTGAATGTATTATTCCTGTCAGGTCGATTCAAGGTGATTATCCCGATATGCTCTTTGACTTCCAGCAATATAGTAGTATACGACATGGTTAAAACTCCTTACCTGGGAATTATATTTTTAGTTTCTCAGCACTTCATCGATTAATTATAGCGATAATTCTGTTTGCCTGTAAAGCTATTCACTGGAAATAACAGGCGAAAGGCTTGTATTAGCTCGCCACTGCAATCATATATATTAGATAACCACTACTACGGAGGTAGCTTATGATCATCACACCCACTATTCCAATACTGCCCTATGTTAAAAGGAATAATATAAAATACTTTAAACTGATAGCCCAGCCGGTAGTCCGAGAAATATTGCCTAAAATATATATGAATGCCTGGGGCTATAACGGTATCACCCCCGGGCCCACTATCCTGGTCTACCCTAATGACCTGGTATGCATCAGGGTCTATAATTTACTGCCTCAGCCAACCAGTATCCACTGGCATGGCTTAGATATCCCCAATAACATGGACGGAGTGCCTGCGGTTGAGCCTTCACCTTATATTCAGACCGGATGCTATTTTGACTATAAATTTAAAATAACCAATCCCCCCGGTACCCATATGTATCATGCCCATGTCCATACCGTAGTCCAGGATATGATGGGACTCGCCGGGGCCCTGATTATCGTCGATCCTGAAGGAACAGATATTGATCGAGATTTTTTTATTATGCTGGGAGCCTTCACCCTCACAGATATTGCCCCTTTTACTTTACCAGCAGGAACATACGATATTGATCCCTTTTCAATGGATGCCAATTTTTTCACGATGAACGGCAGGTGCTTTCCCTACACTGAAGATCTGCTGATTAATGAAAATGACATCGTCAGAATAAGGTTCGGTAATATTGGCATGGGCAACCACCCCATTCACCTGCATGGCCATCAGTTTGAGGTTGCAGCAGCTGATGGCAATCTGATTGCCAGGCAAAACAGGATTCTCAAAAACACCATCCTCGTCGCCTCCGGAGAAACCTGGGATATCCTTTTTAAAGCAGATAACCCGGGTATCTGGCCGCTTCACTGTCACCTGCCACATCATGTCAGCAACAACAAAACCCTGCCCTTAGGCGGCATGGCAACTGCCATCAGATACCGGGGTTTTGACAAAGAAAAATACCAAAAATTTGATATCTGCCCTTATCAGTAAAGTTACTGAAACTTTGTTGGGCGATAGCATTGCGATAGTGGGGCGATAGTTTGGCAATTGTTATTGGAATCAGGCTGTTTGTGAATCACTGAGGACGGGGGGTTTTTAAGTTACAAAGTAACTCTTCACGCCGCAGGCACGTCATATTGCGCAGCCAAACCCACTACGATTGTTCATGCTATTGTTTAGCTATCGTTCAGCTATTGTTTAGAATTTAATGATTTAAAAAAGCTGTATCCTTTTACCCGGTACCCGTGATCGGTATAGAATTTGTGGGCCCTTTCACGTTTGGTTCCACTGTTTACTGCCAGAGAAACCGCCCCTTTTTGCTCAGCCCATTGCTCTGCTGCCAGCAATAATTCAGTTCCAATACCCTGGCCGCGATATTGCTCACTGACAGCCATAGCAATAATCCTTACATAATCGCCATCATACTCATAAGCGTGGCACTGACACAGTCCGATAAAACCAACTACTTTACCGCCTGTTTCTGATACCAAGGTCTCGTAATACTCGCTGGCCTCAATTTTAGCCATTCTCTTCGCTACTTTTTCAACTTCAGTGTGGTATCCCAGCTGATTAACCAGCTCAGTTATGGCTGCAATGTCATGAGCAGTAGCTCTTCTAATACTCAGTGTCTTCATTTATTTGCTGCCCCCTTAACCTTGTTTTGCTGCCTGAGCTAATTATAGCATTACAAATCTTTGAAAATAACAAAAACACCAGTAAAAATAAGCCAAACCTTTTCGATATTGTTCTATACCAAAAAAGGGCAGGATAACCTGCCCTAATGAAATACAGTGTTATTAAATATTCTCTGATCTAAGCGCATCAATAATGTTTTCTCTCTTTACTTTGGCAATGCTGTAGCGGGTAATGATAAATGCCAGGGCAATTACGAATACTCCACTTTGCAGAACAGCATTCCAGGGTAAAGCGTTAAACCGGGATACAGGCGATGCCAGAACATCATAAAAACCGCTGTTGAGCAGGCTTGCTAAAAAAAGACCAATCGGAAAGGCCCATATTATTGCGCCAATCCCATAGAAAATTGACTCGAAGTTAAGCATTTTATCAAACCCTCTGGGGGTTAAACCAACCGACTTCAGCATGGCAAATTCTCGACGGCGCAACATAATATTGGTGTTAATAGTGTTAAAAATATTAGTAACCCCGATCAAGGTTATGATAGTAATAAAGCCGTAGCAGAGCAAAGCTATGAAGGTGTTCATTCTCTTGTTCATAGCTTCCTGGCTTTCGTAATTTATAACCCTGAGCTTCTTGCCGATTTCAGAATTTACAAAGTAGTTTTCAAACTGATCCGGTTGATGAGCCTGTACCACTATTCGATAGGGTTCATCTGTGATTGAATAAGCACTTAAGACCTGATTACTGACAGCTCTACTGACAATCATGGTAGAGCTTGTACCACTGGGCGGCACCGCAAATGGGGGTTCAGTGACAACAGCCCCTACCTGCAGCTGAGCCTTTACCTGATCATTTCCCTCAATAATCATATCCCCGGCTGCAATCTCCAAAACAGGTATCTTGTACACCCTGCCGGCGACAAAGCTGCTCTTCTTGACATAGATTCCCCGAGGGTTATCAGGATCGAAATAATCCTCTTCGTTAAGACCCTGCTGCTGCAAAAACAGCTTAAAATCAGCATCAGCCAACTCTACCAACCTAATAGAGGCAAGGTACTTATCTCCATCTTTTTGAATCATATTTTCAAATGTCTCAAGAATATAATCATTAAATTTCTCTCTGGCTAAAGGTGATTCAATGGTAGTATACCTGGCCACAGCCAACTGCTCAACATTTTCGCTGGGCTCTATTACAGAAACTGTCTCCTGAGCTTTATCATAATTCAGGTCACCCCAGATCATTATATTAAACCCGCTTTGGCTATATACAGAACCAACCGTAGCAATTGTTCCGTTAACAAAAGTGGAGAACACAATAAACATAATAATCGAGATCGCCAGCGAAAAGACAGTTATCCGATATTTTTTGCGATTCCTCTTAATACTTTTATTAGCTAAATCTGCTTCAAATCCAAACAACCTGGTCACCAGTTTGCTGCCAAAACCCCGCCGACGGGTTTTTAATTTAATATCTTCGGTTTGCCTGATGCTGTCAATAGGTGAAATTTGAGCAGCTCTTTTGGCCGGAATCCAAGCTGATATTAGCAGAGTGAGGCCGAGAAACAGAATGGTTGAAATAACTACATATGGCGACACAATTAAATTTAAGTGGGTTCCAGCCACGAAAATATTATGCATCAGGTTATTAGATATCCTCAAGACAACCCAGATCCCTAGGATTCCACCTAATATACCGAGCGGCATGGAAATGGCTCCAATGATAGCAGCTTCTTTATAAACTATTTTTCTAATCTGCTTAGGGGTTGCTCCAATGCTTTTCAACAGGCCAAACTGCTTCTTGCGTTCAGAAACGGAAATGGCAAAAGAATTAAATATTAAGGCCACCGATGCGATTATGATCAGTGAAATCAACACCGAAAGAATAATCATTAGCGCTCTGTTAACCCTTTGGTTTCTGCTGATACCCATCATTCTGAGATAATTGTCATTGTACTTGATATTATCCTGACTTACATCCGCCTGTTCGGCAATCTGCGGAGCATAGTCGTATATCCTACGTGGCCGGTCTATCCGGGTAAAAATTCTGACCTGTTCATCAGGTGCCAGTTGAGCTGGGTCAAGTGCTGTCAATACCGTATAACCAGCAGCCCATACTGGCTCAACATTCATCCTGGCCATAATCCCCACTATCTTGTATTCCCGGGATTCGGTCAGCTGTTGAAAGCTTTCTTCCTCCCTGAAAGGGTGATTCTGAGTCAGGACTTCTCCATCTAAAAGGCGCTGTCCAATATTTAATGCTAAAACATCCCCAACCCTCATTTCGACCTGGGCATTGTCAATAATATGCTGAGATATTATTACTTCATCAGAGTTTTTAGGCAGCCTGCCGGATACCACTTTTACATTAAAGGTCTCAAAAGCCTGGCTGTCGTAAGCATTTACGTACAGAAAAGGCTTATAAGTATTGACGCTGTCTGCTAATTTGGAGTACCCGACTTGTTGGGTTATAGCTGGCTGCTGAACGTGCTTACTATTCAGAACTGCATCAGCATTACGATACTGGACCTCATCAAACAGAACATGGTAATTTCCGCTATTGATAACTGCAGTTTGAACCAGCATATCCTGAATACTTTCACCCAGAATAACTGTGCCGCAGATTAAAGCACATGATAAGATAACTCCAATTAAGGTGACAATCGACCTTTTTTTATTCTTAACCAGTGAACTCCAGGTAAACTTATTAAGGATAAACATCAGGCAGTCACCTCATCGCTGACAATCTGACCATCTTCTATAGTGATTATGCGGCTGGCCTGCATGGCAATATCCATATCATGGGTTATGATAATCAATGTTTGCTTATATTCTAGGTTGAGGTATTTTAAATGATCCATTATTTCCTGTGAATTCTTACTGTCCAGATTACCGGTAGGTTCATCAGCCAGGATGATTGCCGGATCATAAATCAGAGCTCTGCCAATCGAAACCCTCTGCTGCTGACCACCTGACAGCTGATTGGGGAGGTGGTTCACCCTGTCAGCCAGCCCCAGCCTGTTGACCAGCTCCGTTAACCGCTTCCTGGCTACCCTTCGTCCATCAAGTAAAATTGGCATTGTTATGTTTTCTTCAACATTTAAAATAGGTATCAGATTGTAAAACTGGTAGATCAGGCCTACCTGACGTCGCCTGAAAATTGCCAGTTTATTTTCATTTAAGGAGTAGATATCAGTACCCTCAATAAAAACTTTGCCCGAGGTTGGAATATCGACTCCACCCAACATATGCATTAGGGTAGATTTACCTGAGCCAGACATGCCGGTTATCGCAATAAATTCACCCTTTTGCACAGAGAAGTTGACTTTGTTGACAGCCGTGACCTGGGTGTCTCCTTTACCATATGTTTTGCACAGATTTTCTACTCTGAGAATTTCCATTTTAACATCCTCCATATCAAGATTAATTGCATTTTTGCTTTATCGCTTATACCCTGATAGTTTAAACCTTCTAAATGAATTGCCAATGACTCCAATATTACAGTTTAGTCATTTAACAAAATTAATTTCAGAGATAGTTTTTCTGGTATAGTCCATAACCATACAAAAAACGGCTACCAGCCAGATTTGGTTTGCAGCCGAGCAGCTATTTTGAACTGGTATAGAATTTTATGATAAAGTCGGTGCCTCCATTTTTAATACTCCTAACTGCTATGTAGCCATTTTGCGATTCAATAATCGCTTTGGACATAGCCAGTCCGATTCCAACACTGTCGGGTTTAGAGTTGCGCCCTTTGTAGAATCGTTTAAAAACATAAGGACGGTCTTCCCTGACTATTCCTGGGCCGTTATCACTAATCGATATCTGGGTGTATAATGGGGTTTGTTTAAAAGAAATCGTTATGGTCCCGCCGGCCTGGGTATGCTCAACACAGTTTTTCAGGATATTGGTGATAGCTTCAGCACTCCAGTTGAAATCACCGGCAAACCAGACCTGATCACTGCCCTTGATGATTACGGACTGCTTCTTCAATTCAATAATTACGGCCAGTGGCTCAATTGCTTTGTCAACCAACTCAGAAACCCGTACTTTATTCTTTACCAGGTTTGCTGTATTGGCATCAAGCTTCGAAATCTTCAATAAGGCAGAGGTTATCCAGTTCAGTCTTTCCAGTTGCTTTTCAATAGATAACAAAAACTCTTGCTTTTTCCTCTCTGGGAGTTCCCCTTTTAACAGCTCAATCATTACCTGCATCGAGGTAAGGGGGGTTTTCAGCTGGTGGGACATTTCAGCAATAGACTGTGCCAGGTACTCTTTGTCGCCCTGTTCTTTTTTTCTGCTCTCATTGAGCATAACAGTCAACTTATAAATGTCATTTTTAAGAATGCTGATGGAGCCTTCATCATTATCCCTGATATCATATGGATCAGTATTATTAAGAATCTTTCTGGAATAGCTGGACAGAATTGATATCTCCTGATATATCCTGCTGTACGACTGTAACAGAACCAGTATGATGGCCCCAAAGCAAATCAACAGCAGTAGAACAGTAAAGATCAAGGTGTTGTTCCACTCTGCAATACTAATAATTATTGTCAGCGATATAAAAAATATGGCAATAATCATCAGCTTTAAAAAAGCCCTCTGTAATTCCGGATTTCGCAAAAACCTCAGATTGATAAAAGATATAATATCAAATTTTCGCTTATCTTCCATCTCCACCACGTTAATTCAAACCTTAGTTGAACTACCTTTCATATGTTCTCAAACGGTTTAACAGCTTAATTTACCCGGTACCCCAACCCTCGGACTGTTTTGATAATTTGTGGGTGTTGGGGATCATCCTCAATCTTCTCCCGCAGTCGTTTAATGTATACTGTCAGAGTGTTATCATTGACATAGTTCCCCGCCACATCCCAGATTGATGAAAGCAGATTATCTCGCGAAAAAATCTTGTTTTTATTGCTAAACAGGGTTAACAGCAGCTTGTACTCCAAGGCGGTCAGAATAATCTCCTCGTCTTGTTTAAATACCTTGCCCTGGGAGGTTTTAATTACTACATTGCCGATAGTAATGCTGTCTTCAGACCCACGTCTGGTTCTCCTCAAAATGGCCTTAATCCGAGACAAAAGTTCTCTTAATCTAAATGGCTTGGTAATGTAATCATCAGCACCCAGGTCTAATCCCATAACAATATTGGGCTCATCGTCAACCGCGGTCAAAAATATTATGGGGACATCACTCTTGGCCCTGATCATTTGACACAGATCATAGCCGGAGCCGTCTGGCAGATTTAGATCCAGCAGCACCAGACTATAGGTGTTATTCTGTAAATTGCTTTTTGCAGACGACAGATCCGGAGCTATAGTCACCTGATAGCCCTCCTGGGTCAATGAGTATTCAATACCTACAGCTGTCGTCCTATCATCCTCAACAATTAAAATTTTTTTCATCTACTTACCACCAGTTAATTTTTTGGGATAATCAAGTTTTTTACTGCATTAAAAAATGCAATTTTCTCACTCTAATTACAATAACATATTGAATGAGAGAATTGCAAAATTATAACTATCATACATAGTTGAGCTGCAGGTATTTATTTATGATTACTTCCAACGTAAAGCTGAGAATTATAGCCTGTCTTAAACCCTTTTCTTAACAATAAAATTGTCCTCGATCAGCAGCCAGTTTTGTGGAAAGTCGTAGCCCAGAACCCAGTAGAAAAACCCTTTTATACCTAACTGTTTAACCAAATTAAATTTAGCCTGAATACTTCTGGCGTCCTCAAACCAAACTACATGCTGTTTGCCAGCCTCGTCAGTATAATTATAGTAGGGAGCCTGGGCAACTTTATCGTATTTAATATCAGAGCCGTACTTGGCCGCTCGCTCAATGGCCTGCTGAGGGCTCAATGATTCAGCCCATTGCCCGCCCTGAACATAAGGCAGTGTCCAATCATAACCATACAACGGGATACCCATCATAACCTTTTCCTGGGGCACGACAGAGGTCGCATAATTCATTACTTTTTTGACCTCATTTATGGGAGATACAGCCATGGGCGGTCCACCCGACCAACCCCACTCATAAGTCATAAAGAAAATAAAGTCTACTATCTCTCCCACTGCCCGATAGTCATGCCCTTCATACAGGGTACCCTTTTGATCTCCAGTAATTTTAGGAGCTAAGGCAGCGGATAGAAAATAGTTTTTCTCCTGCAGCCTGGTGGCCGCTTTACTCAAAAATTGATTGTATCGCTCTCTGTTTTCTGCCCCCAGATATTCGAAGTCAAAATCTAAACCTAAGTACCCCTTTTCATTCATAATGACTAAAGCCTCATCTAAAACCTTGTCTTGAAGCTCTTCACTGCTCAGAACAGTGGTCGCTAGGTCGTTGCTAAAGGTGCCTTCTTCAAAATTTGTTATTACCATTAAGGGAACAACATTGTTGTTATAGGCCGCATTGATTGACGGCTGGTCATCGACCGGGGTCAGGGTCCCATCTCTATTTACAGCATAACTGAATACTGTTAAGAAGGTTAGGTATTGACCAACCTTATTAACCTGATCAGCTGAACCCTCGCCGGTAAACCTGGGATCTATGTAGGCGCTGACTTCTGCCTCAGTTCGCGGCTTTTGAGGGATATAAATTCTCAGCCCGACAGGTATTCTATTAATCCGTCTAATTCCATTGATCTCCGCTAAATCCTTGATCGACACATTATATTTCCTGCTTATTTTATATAAACTGTCTCCTGGCCTTACCCAATAATATGAGCCCCAGATCGGAATAACCAGAGCCTGACCCACTACCAATGTATCAGGATCTGGGATCTCATTGGTTTCAATCAACTTCTGCAATGAAACACTATATGCCCGAGCAATCTTCCACAGCGTATCGCCTGATCTAACTACATGTATTTGCAATATATTTCACCCTTTTCAGAATATCAATATAGCATATTCTGAAAATTAGCATATGGTGAGAGTTTTCGAAACGGAGCTAATTAATGTAGTGGTATCTTTGAATATTGAATCGGACAGTTTGGCCAACCTGGTGAGCCCCGTTAAAATCACCATCAGCAAGCAACTCAGCATCGCTGATACTGATAGTATGCTGTACCCTGCCAGCATGATAGATAACCTTTTTAATAGTACCAGTGTATAAACCTGTTTCAGATATAATAATATCTTCCGGTCTGATCCCAACAGCCGTAAAAGTGGTATTTGACTGACGCCTAATCCTTGGGCAAAACCTGAGCTTATTGACTTCTTGCCCGACAAATATATTGTTTCGGCCAATAAATTGTGCCACAAAAAGACTATTTGGATTAGTGTACAGTTTCTGAGGGGTATCAATTTGCCTGATTTCTCCTGCACCCATCACTGCCAACTGATCGGCAATTTCAAAAGCCTCATTTTGATCATGAGTCACGTACAGCATAGTAATACCCAGTTCCTGTTGAACACTTTTCAACTCGCCTAAGAGCACGTTTTTTAAACTGGCATCAATATTGGCTAATGGTTCGTCCAGTAGTAAGAGAGATGGGCGGACAATAAGAGATCTTCCTAATGCTACCCGCTGCTTCTCCCCTCCACTCAACTGGTGAGGATATTTGTGTTCTTTGCCGACTAAATCCAGCTTTTGGAGTTGAAACTGAACTGCTTTGGCGATAGCTTGCCTTTTCAGTTTTCTTACCTGCAACGGAAAGGCGAGATTATTGTAGACTGTCAGGTGTGGCCAGAGAGCGTAGCTTTGAAAAACATAGCCAATGTTCCTCTTTTCAACGGCGATATTGATATTTTCCATGCTGGAATACAAGATCTTATCTCCCATAACTATACTACCTGAAACAGGTTGTGCTAAACCGACAATGGCTGATAGCAGAGTGCTCTTGCCACAGCCACTGGGACCAACAATTGCAACCAGCTCTCTACTTTTAATTTTAAGCTTGATATTCTTGATTATGCGGTTGGGTCCGTAGTTTACGTTAAGGCCATTAATTAGCAGCTGATCCATCATAACCCCTCCCCCGATTTAGCTTGCGCATCAGCAGACTGAGCGTCATGCTCAAAAAGATAATTATAACTGCTATCGTAGAAGTCATTTCTAATCCATATGAGTTCGACTGAACAGTAAAAAGCATAACCCCCATTGTCCTGGTTCTATTGGTATACAATAAAAGTGAAACAGGGATTTCCCGCAACGCTATCAGCAGGCAGGTTAAAAATCCGGCAGCCAGACCTGGTTTGCACTGAGGTAAAAACAGGTGATAAAAACGCCTGCAAAAACCAATGCCCATAGTTCTGGCTACCTTGTCGGCACTGGTGTCAATATTATCCACCATACCTTTGACCTGCTTGAGAATAATGGGCATAAACAGCACTACATACGTGATAATTATAATCCATTTTGTGCCATACAGTTTAATCGGTTGCTCCGACCAGGCAAAGATAGCTGCGATAGCCAATATCATATTGGGAAAAGCAATTGGCAAATGACAGATTTTCAGAGCCCAGGATATGGGTTTTCCCCGGTTATTTTTAGCCAGAAAGAGAGTTAAACTGACAATTGTAACAGCGGCAAATCCAGCAATCAGCCCAAAAGAAAGGCTGTTAAAAAGCGCCCTAAAGACCCTGATCTCACCATTGATAATCTTAAGATAATTGCTGAGAGTTAAACTTTCTAAAGAGATCGGCACCCCCCACCGTTTCACAAAAGATGACAGAAAAATCGTCACTAAGGGAATGATCAGAGTCAAAGCAAAATAAATTGACAGAACACTCGTTACCAAACCTTCTACCCGGCCAAGCCTGATAAATGAGCTTCCATTGACCTGATCAGATCTGAAGACATACCTTTCCCGGCAACTGATTTTATCTATCGCTTGATAAAGGATCAATGATATAACCATTAACACCACAGCTAAAACACATGCCGCTCCCAAATTGAGACTGGAAACAGCACTGAAAATACTGGTTGTTAAAACCTCTTGCCCTACAGGCAGAGCCAGTTGAGCCACCACCCCGAAATTTGCCAGACTTCTACTAAAAACCAGCAGGCCGGTAGAAATGAACGAAGGTACCATTAATGGCAAAACAATTTTAGCTGTGATCTGTGATCTGCTGGCTCCACTAATTCGGGCACTGTTTATCAAACTGATATTTAATCTTTCAAGGCTATTCTTTAAACCAAAAAAAACTAAGGGAGCCAAATGAACAATGAGCACAGTTGCGGCAGCTCCAATAGAGTAGGTATTCAAATCAAATCTCATACTAGGAAAGACAGTTTTTAAAACCCGATATAAATACCCATTGCGACTGGTTATTTGAATCCAGGAAACAGATAGTATATATGAAGGAATAGTAAATGTCAGGAACATTAGCGTATTGATAATTTTTTTGTGCCTGTAATCAGTGTTTACGCTGATGTATGCCATGGTGCCACCAACCAACCAGGCCCCAACTAATACTGTAAAAGCTAGCTTAAAGGTATTAAAGATTGACCTTAATCCACCAATTCTCAGTAGCTGCTGTACAGATTTAAAACTGAAATCGCTATTTATTATTACGCTTTTAACTACCAGCCTGGCTATCGGGTATATTACAATACTCACGAGCACTGATAGTAATATAAATAAGATTACGTTTTTGAGACAAAAACGTAATCTCAACTGTTGCAAATGGCTATTATTTAAAGATTTCCTGATAGTCTTGTTTAAATTGATCTTCATTTTCGATAGCAGATTTCCAGTCTACCTGAAATATCGTGGCGTTATCCGGTAAGTAGCCATTTTCAATATCATTTCTGACACTGACAAACCCAAATCCATAGGTTATCTGCTGGGCTTTCTTAGACAGTATAAAATTGACAAATTGCTGACATAGTTCAGATTTTTCTGTATCTCTGTCTTTTTTGATAATAGCCATTGGCCTGTTAATGGCTATAACTCCCTCGGTTGGCCAGACAATTTCAACCGGCATGGGGAAACCTTCTTTTTTGGCTTTGTTCTTTAACCTGATTACAGAGTCATGCGGCCCTATGCCCAGGTCAAATTCACCCTCCATAATTTTTGAAGGAACCTGTCCATTAGATTTTGCTAATAAAACCCCGTTTTGATGCAAATCACTGAAATAGTCCATATCCTGGTCGAGCATTTGATATAGAGAAGATGCTATGGCCAAAGCGGTTGCTGATTGATTGGCATCGGCCATTACCAGCATATCAGCATACTCCTCATTTTTTAAATCGCTAAATGACTGAGGCTGACTACCATTGGCAAATTTATCTTTATTGTACAGAATGGTCACATATCGCTCATGGGTTAATACATAGTTATTCTGAGTTAGATACTGACTGTTAAGATCTGATTTATTATGTATTTTAATCTCTTCCAAGACACCTTCATCACTTAGAACATTGTAAACTGCTGGATCTGAACCCCAGATTATATCAGCCTGAATTTTCCCCGCTTCTTTCTCGGCCCATACCTTGCTCTTTACCTGACCGCAGCTCATTACCAGAAACTCACAAACATCACCATACTCATTTTCAAACTCAGTTTCCAGCTTCTCCAGCATCGCTTCAGGACCCGACAGGTATATTACAATTTTTTCATTCTTTTCGGCTATGGTATTTTGCTGACAACCAGCAAAAGTAACCATAACGAGTATTAAGAATAGTACGCTAATAGCTTTCTTCATTGTACACCTCCGCAAACAGCAATGTTTGACTTACAATATTAATGATAATGAATATCAGTATCATTACCACCTTATTTATTCTATATTATGAGATTGTAAAAATCAATACTAATTTTTCATATGTTCAATACTTACAGAATATTATTTTAACTGGATGGCAGTAATTATTGGCTGAATAAGCTGCAGTCAGAACTGCCTTATTTGGCTTTCGGCAAAAACTTCTGATTACAGAGAAAGGCTGTCTGGTGCAAAGCCTGATCCACATTATAAACATACACTGAGTGACGATGCTATCGAGGGCAGTTCATTTTTGAGCTACACCTAATACTAATCAGTAAACCTACTTATGAGCTTTTCATGATACTTACCTTTCTTTAGTTATACTAACTTTTTTATCCTCTGTAAATGCAAAAATTAATTTGCACTTGTGCTTTTTCTTTTTTAGTTTTTGATAATACAATAACATGTCATAATCAAATGTCTGCACTTTTGACTCATTACAATTTTCTCTTAAGGCAATCTTTATTATTTCCTCTTCAAACCTGTATAATTGTGCAATAAAATGATTTTGAATATTATTTTTTATAAAAAGCTCTAAACTATTACACATTTCTTCTCGCACATCACTTAATTTTTCTTCATAATATATAGTTTTATTTAAGAAAGTAGCCATTCTTTTGATTTCAGTTTCATATTCAAGATAAAAATTTAACAAGCTATTATTGTAAAATGTTATTATTTCATTCATGGTCTTCGGTGTTCTAAAGGCAAAATAATTGTATATATAGTTCACAAATATATCTAAGTAAAAATATTTGACTAAAAGCTGATTATTGAGGACAAATAAACCAGAGAATAGATTTGGATATCTTTTTATAAAATCTGTATGATTTTTTGCGGGATATTTAAATCGATGTAAATTTTCTTTTTTAAAAACTAAATCTTGCTTATGCTTACGGTAGATCTGGGTACCAGGAAAGCAAACAAGTTTGTATATTGTGGCCTCTTGAATCAATAATTCCTCTACACAAAACCTTATCAGACTAAGGCTTTTTTGCAAATCTTCTTCTTCTTCCGAGGGAAATCCGAAAATAAAGTTAACCTGCATCTCGATATCATAGCTATCTATTAGCTTAATTGTATCTTTTACTTCAGACATTTTTAAGTTTTTATTGATGATTTTTTGCATCCGCTGAGACCCTGTCTCAATGCCTAAAAGTATTTTTTTACAACCTGCTTTGGCCATTAAATCAATGATTTCAGTATCCAAGGTATCTGCCCTGGCGCTACAGGACCATTCCATGTCGATTCCTTGATTAACTATTTTGTTACAAAACTCCAAAATATTTTTTTTGTAAGCTGTAAACTGATCATGGATAAAATCAAATTGATTAATATTATATTTACTCTTGTAAAATTTAATTTCGTCAATGATTCTATTCGTACTCTTCATTCTGGCTTTTCGTTTCCAGAAGGTTTTGGTACAGCAAAAGGTACAGTTATAGGGACATCCTCTTCCAGTCTCAATAGGAATTATAGAAGGAAGAGCATCTTTATCTAATTCAAGCATCGGTAGATCATCT
>JANQLZ010000058.1 GCA_028280325.1 Bacillota bacterium | reverse complement strand
TCCTACCCATTATATCTACTCTCCTTGATTGATGTTTTTATTATATATCAATTAAGGATTTTACGCTTTCAACTTGTCCGATTTTTATTCTAGCAGCATGGTACTTTTTGCTGCTAGCGCATTTTACAATAGCCTGAACAATAGCCTTAACAATTGCTGAACGATTGCTGTAACAATTGTTTTGCCAGGTTAATAGCAGCAGAAAGATATTTTATCAAATCCTAAGCTAAGCAGTTAACTATCTGTGAGTGTCATTAAGCCTAGGCTTTCAGAATTATGCCCAGCTCAAGGAATAGAAGAAATTTTATACAAAGATAATACGAGTTAGTATATCTTTGAGAAAATTTCTTCGTATAACGCAGTAGATGGGTATGATTATGGAAGCTCCGTGGAAACGAAGTGTTAACCAAACAAATCATTAAGATATGCAAATACACTCACAAACTCACCTTCAGCAATCATTTTTCTGATTGTCTCTGGAGAAGCCCATTTAGCTCCGCAGACTTCATCGGGTTGAAAGCATACTTTTGTTATATCTACATCTTCTTTGAACAGATAAACATCTAAAAAGTTTGTCTGGCGTTTAAACTTGAAAACACACTGACCATTACCAGGGGTTAAGCTGATTCCGATTTCTTCTTGCACTTCTCTCAGAGCTGCCTGAAAACTGTTCTCCCCTACCAGGGCAGAACCGCCGACCGACTCCCACATATTTGGGAAGGTTTTATTGGGAGTGCGCTTAGATATCAGGTATTCGCCTTTGCTGTTTTTAATCCATACGTGTACAACCAAATGATATTCGCCTTGTTTCATCGGCTTACCACGCTCAATAACCCTACCGGTTCTTCGTCTTCGATCATCATAAATATCCCACAGTTCCATAATATAGGCCTCCTCTTTTAGGGTGTTATTATAGCATATTTTCCTACGTGGGCGTGGGTTTACTTTTTACGATAGCATGAACAATAGGTGGAACAATAGCTGAACGTTGCTGGAACAATTGTTTTGCCTAGGTTAATAGCTTTCGAGTGTTTGCTGCGTAAACGTTGCCCTTTATTATTTCTTTTACCCTTATACCCTCTTAACCTGTTAAAGATTGATTTAACAGTATTTTTAACGTGGTTTAACTATTTTCTTAACCTCTTTGCCCCTAACTTGCTGACAATTGTTCAGGCAATGGTTAAGCTATCGCTCATGCAATCGTTCCAGCAATTGTAATTGATTAGCCTTTTCTATTTTCATAATGTTGCTTATAATTAAGTTTATTATGTAGGCAACGTGGAGGATATGGGTATGTATGAAGATGTGTTGAGGCGTGGGTATGATATTGACTCTTGTAAAATTCAACAGATTAGAGGTGGTTGGAGTGCTTGTGCTTATATAGTGCAAGGGAATGATAATCAGGAATATTTTTTGAAAGTATATGACAAAATGAGACCTTCAACTCAAAACATGTATAAATCCTTACAAGTATCCTCACAAATACTAAGGTGGCTTAATCTATATTCATCATTATCGAATGATATTGTAGTGTTGATAAGTACATTAAATGATCAGTGTATTTATGAGGATGGAAAAAATGTGTATATATTGTATGAGTATATCCATGGTGAAACACCAAGAGATGAGAAGATATCAGATAGGCACTTTATAATATTAAGTAATATAATAGCAAAGCTACATACCTATGATAATGCAATTCCGATTGATTTTACTGCTATTACCGAAGACTTCAATATATTCTTTTATGATGATTTATTAAACTTTGTTACGAAGCAATATAGTAACTGCAGTGAAGATTTAAAAGAAGTATTGTCAGATTATTTAAACCTGATCGCAAGCCAATTGAAGCGATTAACAGATATACAGAAAAGTATTGATAAAGAAAATATAGACTATAGATTATGCCACACCGATATACACGGATGGAATATTATTGTTGGGGACGGAGTACACTTATTGGATTTCGATAATCTATTGCTAGCACCTGCAGAAGCAGATCTATTCGCTTTTTACCAAAAACCTCGCTGGGAGTTATTATTAAGCCGCTACCAGAAAATACACCCCGATTATAAGGTGAATGAACAATTGATGGAATTTTATATTTTACGACGTGTACTAATTGATATATGGGAAGAAATCGAATTATTAGAAAGCGATGCAGACAATGTAGAAAGGGGTGCGAGCCTTGGTAATTTGCGGGGGAGCTTGCGCCTGCTGTAACATTGTACGGCGATAGGTGGGCAGTTGTTTGGCAATAGTTTGGCGGTTGGATGGCATGTTACTCTGGCTGCTAGCGCATTTTACAATAGCCTGAACAATGGCTTTAACAATTGCTGAACGATTGCTGTAACAATTGTTTTGCCAGGGTTAATGCAGCAGAAAGAAAATCCTAAGCTAAGCAGTAATAAGCTGTAAATACCATTAAGCCTAGGCATGCAGAATTATGACCAGCTCAAGGAATAGAAGAAATTTCTACAAGGATAATGCAAGTTAATATATATTTGAACGATTATGATAGCCCCGTAAGATCCCAAACAACTGACCGCCTGTAAGTATCATTAAACCTAGGCTCACAGAATTGAGCTTAGATAAAGGAATAAAGAAAAGCTGTGACAAAGATAATACAAGTAGTATATCTTTGGACAGCTTTTTGCATATGACGCATAGCTAAGCCAATTATGGGTGCACAGCTTGAACAAGCTCCTTACCGACCGTAAGTGCCATTATGTCTAGGCTTCCAAAATTGATGCTAGATCAAGGAATAGTAAAAAAATTTGCAAACATAATACAATTAAAGTATATGTTTGCAAATTTTTTTGCGTGTGACGCAGATAAAGCGTTAATTTTGGAAGCACAGTAACTACGAAGCCTACTCCCCAAAAAGGTTTTTATCTAAGTAATGCACCACCAACTCCACTGCTTCCTTAAACTTTTGCATATCGATTGTTTTTTCGGCAGTATCGTTAACAGTATGTATCCTGGCTACGTGTTCAAAGTGAATCAGGAATACTGACGGCACCCTGGCTTGGGTGAAAGGAATATGATCGCTGGCCCCGATATTTGAGTTTTTTGCTTTGATGCCTAAAGCTCTGGCGTGCTTGCGCATCTCATTTCGCAGACCGCTGGAAACAGACCCTGAGATTGAAAGGCTTAAATGACTTGCATTCTGAGATCCGATTACATCCAGGTTAATCATTTTGGCATTGGTCAGAGGATATACCGGATCAGTTACATAATAGCGGGAACCGGCCAGATATTCTTCTTCGCCATTAAAAGCTATGAATAAAACTGACTTTTGCGGCTCTACTCCACTGGCTTTAATTGAGCGGGCTACCTCCAGCAAAGCGGCAATACCCGAGGCATTGTCTAAGGCACCGGGATTGTAGCTTCCATCTTTATTGTTTCCGATATGGTCGAGGTGGGCGCCGATTATAATAAAATTGTCTTTCAGCTCCGGATCAGTACCCTCAATCACTCCCAGTACATTTTCACTTGTGCAGGTAGTTAAATTGTAGTCCATTGCTATTTCAACAAAGCCCCCTGCGGCTAATGATTTTCTCAATGAGGCAAAGGTATCCTGGGTAGTGTATAAAATCATTGGACCATTTTCGTCAAAGCTGCCGCCCTCGGTGATCTTAACATGTAAAGAGTTGCTAATCGGAAAAAAGCCATCGCGTCGGATATCGTTGTTAAAAATTATAGCCTTAACCTCTGGGTTAAGCTCGAGTATTTTTTGAACTAAGCTGTATAATCCATATCTTTGATTTTGATATTGCTGAACAGCATCATCACCTACTAACAGCGCATAGCCGTTGAACTGCTGAGCTTTCTGCTCCAGCTCCGCGACAGTTCTAACGTAATGCATTGAGGCAATTAAAGAGCCATTAATTCTGGTATCTGGCCAGGTTGGTCGAGCCAAAAATTCTGTCAAGTGGTTGAACTGCTGAGTTACTGCTCCCGACGAATCTCTAATGGCTAAAGCAGGTGGCTGATTAATCAGAACAATCTCCTGCTCAAACGGCTGCCGATAGTCGCTAATTGAAGGCGGGCTGGTTAAGCCAATTTCCTGAAACTGATCAGCTATGTAAGACACTGTCTTGGCATTGCCTTCTGTACTGGGCAACCGGCCATCATATTCTGGGGAGCTGAGGATATTGATAACATTTAGGGCCCGGTCGAGATCAATGCTTTCCTCATTCAGTACAGCAAAGCTGGCCGTTGGCTGAGGCTGACTAATTAAGGATAAAGCCACTGATGCCACTACGATTACAGCCAGCAAAAGTAATATTCGTTTATTGAATTTCATCTATACACCACCTTATTAGTGTTATATTTAAAGCTCATTAATAAGCTTATTGATATGGTTATTGTTTTATTAATTTTAACAATAAATACATTGGGAACTGCTGAAAAAGTCCGCTCTCTGAAGATTTTGATTTGTTTTTTAGGTAGCGATTTGTACCAGATCGCTTTGTCACTCAAAATAAACCTAACTTTAGCATACTACTTGTATAGCTTCAGCTAGCATTTTTTTGGTTGATACAATCTAAAAATAAACTTTAAATGTTTTACGTGGCCTGATACATCCATTTAGCTTTTAGGGTCAGGTGATTTTTTGTATAATATGTTAAAGCCATCCTAGGTCTATTATAGTATAATCGCTGCTAATACCCAAAGAGGGCTGTCGAGAAACGATAAAAAATACCACTGAGGAGAACAACAAATGAAAATATACCATGAGTGTATACCCTGCTTGGCCAGACAGGCAGTTGAGGTTGCGGAGCTAATGACAGATAAAAAGGAGATACAACGTGAAATAATAAGAAAAGCATTAGCAGAAATTAGCGCTATTGGATTTGAGGAAACAGCACCATACTTAGCCAGAACAATGCACCTTATTGCCAAAGAAATCACGGGTATCCAAGATCCCTATAAAGATCTAAAAATTGAATACAATAAAATCGCAGAAAACCTCTACTGTGAGTTAAACCTGGAAGAAAGAGTGGCGAGTAGTGACTATCCATTCGACACTGCCTGCCGACTCTCAATAGCTGGAAACATAATAGATTTTGCTTTGGGATTGACCTTGGAAAGACAAGGTATCTATGATTCGATTCAACTAAGCTTAGAGGCAGAAATAGTTGGCAACAGTAGCCAAGAACTTAAAAAAGCTGTAGACAAAGCTAGTAAAATACTTGTTATTAGCGATAACTCAGGGGAAATAGTATTTGATAAATTGTTAATAAAACAGCTCCCAGCAGATAAAACAATCTACTCTGTTAAGGGAGCCCCTATAGTAAACGAAGCCACGATGGAAGACGCAATTGCTGTTGGTATGACCAAACTTGTCAAGGTCATAGACAATGGTGCAGAGTCTCAAGGTACGATTTTAAAGCTATGTTCAAAGGAGTTTATCAAAACATTCATGGAAGCTGATTTGATAATATCAAAAGGCCAAGCCAACTATGAGACATTGAGCGACTTAAATGACCCCAGAATATTCTTTTTATTAAGAGCCAAATGCAAATTAATTGCTGATGACTTAAATTGTCAACAAGGGGACTTTGTGATAAAGCAAATCAAGGAGAGACCGTAGCCGCCCTACTCGGGGGGCACAGGCTTTTATATTTTAACAACTTATGATTTTTTCTATAATATGTAAAAGTCATCCTGGTTCTATCATAATTTAATACCTGCTAACACTAAGGGGCGATACAAGATCGCCCCCTACATTAAATTTGTCAACTACCAATTTATTTGAAAAGTAAAGGGCGCTAGCAGTCAAAAGTACCATACTATCCAACTGCTCTTAACGATTGCTTGAACTATTGCATGAACGATGGCTGAACTATTGCATGAACAATTGTCAGCTGTAAAGGGCTAATAGGTTAGAGGGTTAAAAGGCTAATCAAACCTAGATTAAAAGGTTATAGAAAAGTAAAGGGCGGTAGCAACCAAAAGTATCATGATGACCAACCGCCAAACAATTGCCAACCTATTGCCAAACAATCGCCCCACAACCGTTCAAGCTATTGCTCAAGCTATTGTAGACTCCAATACTTCTTCCAAGGCAGCAATAAATCGCTCGGTCTGTTCCAGTGTACCGGTACTGACTCGCAGCCAGTTATCATAGCCCCATAAAAAGCCGGGCCTGATGATAGTTCCTCGTTTCATCAATTCTTCGAAAACGATTTTACTGTGTTTGCCTACATTGACAAATACAAAATTGGCATTGGGTGGAACATATTCGAACCCTTTGCGTTTAAAATAATTCTCCATCAGTTGCAGCGACTCATAATTAAGCTTAACGCTGTTCTTGATATGCTGGTGATCACTCAGGGCGGCAATAGCCGCTGTTTGGGCGATTCTGTTAACATTGAATACCGGCTTAATCTTCATCATTTCACTGACAATCGGTTTGGATGTTAAAGCGTAGCCAACCCGCAGGCCGGCCAGGCCGACGATTTTGGAAAAGGTTCGCAAGATAACCGTGTTGGGTCGACCCCTTAAAATAGACAGCGAATCCGGGTATTGAGGATTGACTTTAGCGTACTCGTAATAGGCCTCATCGAAAACAATGACGATATCCTGAGGAACATGTTCAACCAGATAGCTGATCTCTTTGGCAGTCATGATATTGCCCAGCGGATTATTCGGATTGCAGACATAAATTATTTTAGTATGTTGATTGATCTGAGCCACAAACCCGGCAAAATCATGTTTATAGTCTTTCATCGGTACTTTAACCGGCACACCACCTAAAATAGCGATCGACGAGGCGTATAAACCAAAGGTTGTCTCCGCCATAATGGCCTGGTCACCGGCATTTATAAAGGTTCTGGCAATAAAGTCCAGAATCTGCTCCCCGCCGCTGCCTACCACAATATTCTCGGACTCTAAGCCATGAAACGCGGCAATTGCAGCCCGGAGATCGGCAGACCCGGCATCGGGATAGATATTGATATTATCGAGTACCCCTTTTACTGCTGCCAGAGCTTTAGGCGATGGTCCTAGTGGATTCTCGTTAGAAGCCAGCTTGTCAATTCTTTCAATATTATATTCTTTTTTAACTTCTTCAATCGGCTTGCCAGGTACATAAGGTGAAACGTTTTTTATCTCTTTTCTAAATAATTCTTTCATTGCTGTAGATACTCCTCAATTTATTCTAAATCGTATTCGTGAACTATCTCTTCGCCTCTCAGCACCCTTAAGGCCCCCATATTTAAGGACTTCAGCTCATTTTCTCCGGGGATTATCTCAATTGGAGCAATAAATGAAACCCGCTCTGATACCCATTCAGTTATCATTTTGGAATGGGCAATACCGCCGGTGATGATAATCAGGTCAACATCACCACAGACTACAGTTGCCAGCTCACCAATACCTTTGGCAATCTGGTAAGCCATCGCCTGATAAATTTTCAAGGCATACAGATCCCCATCCTCAATCATTTGCTCAACTACCCGGGCATCGTTGGTGTTTAAATAAGAGATTAAACCGCCTTTACCCCGCAGCTTTTTTTTCATGGTTTTTTGATCGTATTTATAACATAGCTCTATCAGAGCACGGCAGGGCACTCGGCCGGCTCTTTCCGGAGAAAACGGCCCTTCATCATCGGAAACTATATCGACCATTCTGCCTTTTTTGTGGACACTAATCGACATGCCCCCGCCTAAATGAGCGACAATGATGTTCATATCACGGTATTGGCGATTAGCTTTTTTGGCTGATAGAATAGCACAGGCCCGCATGTTGAGCACATGGGAGAAGCTCTTTCGCTTAATATCCTTCATGCCTGATATCCGAGCGATATCTTCCAGCTCGTCCGAGGCTACCGAATCATAAATATATGAAGGAATTTTTAGTTTTTCAGCAATTTCATAGGCAATAATTGCCCCCAGATTAGAGGCATGCTCAATCAGCGGTCGATATCTCAAGCGGTCGACCATACTCTGGTTGACCAAATAAGCCCCGGTGTTTACCGGAGGCAGCAGGCCACCCCGGGCTACCACTGCTGAAAGCTGATCGATATCATAGGACTGCTCTTTTAGAAACTCTAAAATAGCCTGGTACCTCATCTCGTATTGATCAGCAATACCGTCAAATTTGGCCAGTTCCTGATTGGAATGGGTAATGTTTTTAACAAATAACTCCACTTCATTCTCGTATACAGCCACCTTGGTCGAGGTTGAACCGGGATTAATGGCTAAAATTTTATACTTCTTCATATTTCACCTTACCTTTTTCCTAGTGATAATAATGCACCTAAAACAACAGAGTACATCGCAGCAACAAGGATTCTATATTCTCCCGGCAGCAAAAACGTGATGGTATGTGCTGGGATCCAGAAAAACGGGATTGTCTTTAGTAACACAAAATTAACAAAATGATTCCAATCGGCCGCAGCCAAAATATCAGAGATATTCGGTCGGGGATTTTTTCCACTGACCCTTAAATCAATATAGGTGTCAGTTATTTTATGAACTGCCATAAAAACTGGCGCAAAAAACAGATTAGTAAACAGCGATGTTTGCAGAGCAAAGGCCAATTTGGAACCAGCCCCGGGCAGATAGCCGCTTTGCATACTGGCCGTAACCCCATTGGCAAATATCTGAAACATCAGGGTAATCAGCAGGCCAAAAAACCCCCAGATCAGAGCCCGATAGGCAAGGCCTAAAGGCCTTACCCATTTGTCAGCTTTAATTCTCAGGGCTAACAGCTCTCCCATGGTTGCCAGTATCATAAACTTGACAAAGCCTCCGATATAGGGATAACCAGTGGTAAACCTGATAAATATCGGATTTGTCAAAGGAGAGACTATGAACAGAACCAGGCCAAGTTGTATTGCTCCCCAAACAAGATCTCCTTTTTTCATGGATTCTCCTTATCTTTGGCCGTAAATTATGCCAATGACTGGCCCAAAGCCAGGGCTTTAATATTAATGTCTACAAATCTGGCCTTAACATTCTCCTCAATTATTCTATGCCAGTCTATATCTTCAATGTTTAAGATTTTAATCAAAGCACCCAGTAAAATGGTGTTCATCACTTTGATATTGCCCAGTTCCTGAGCCAAATCAGCAGCATTGATTACTGTGGTCGGAACCAGGCTTTGCAGTTTTTCAATTACCCCTGAGGGGTATTCAGCCTTGCCATTGAGAATTGGCATGGAATCAATGGCAAAATCATTGACAATCACCTGCCCCTGGGGCTTAATGTATTTTAAATAGCGCAAGGCCTCCATTTTTTCAAAAGCTACCAGCACATCTGTGCCGCCCAATTCGATAACTGGCGAAGAAACTACCTGACCATATCGCACTTGAGAAGAAACGGAGCCGCCTCTTTGGGACATGCCGTGGATCTCACTCATTTTTACTTCATAGCCAGCCTCCAGCAAGCCGGTAACCAGCAGTTTGCTGGCCAAGATCGTACCCTGGCCGCCTACCCCAACTAACATTATACTTTTGGTCATAGTTATTTTCTCTCCTTTGTAATGGCCTTAACCGGGCAGGTCTGCAAACAGACTTCACAGCCTACGCATTGATTCCGGTCGATGCTGGCTTTTTTGGCAGCCTTATCAAAGGACAGGGCTGGACATCCGGTTCTGATACAAATACGGCAGCCGATGCATTTCTCATGATCGATGACGCTTTTAGACTGAAAGGCGTTTTGGAATTCAGTTTTATCTTCTGGAGAGAACCTCTTTAGAACACATGGCCAGCGGGTAATAATTACTGAAGGCTCATTCAAGGCAAAAGCCCAGTCTAATACCTGTTTAACCTCGGCCAAATTATTGGGATCAACAACCTTAACCTGATTAATACCACAGGCCTTTACCAGGGCTACCAGGTCAATTTCCGGGGCGGCCTGGCCGCCAGCTGTGTAGCCAGTTCCGGGGTTTTCCTGATGACCGGTCATGCCGGTGATGCGGTTATCGAGAATGACATTAACTGTATTGCTCTGATTATAGGTTACATTGAGCAGCGAATTAATTCCGGTATGAAAGAACGTTGAATCGCCTAACACTGAGACAACCTTCATTTTATTATCCTTATTCATGTCAAACACTTTTTGTGCACCATGTCCCATACTTATTGAACCGCCCATGCAGATAACGGTATCCATGGCGTTATAGGGAGGCGCAAAAGCCAGGGTATAGCAACCTATGTCTCCACTGATAAATACATTCCTCTTTTTTGCTAACTCATAAAAGAAACCGCGATGGGGGCAGCCAGCGCACAAGGTAGGTGGCCGGGCGACAACCTCATCGTCGGAAAACTCGAGGGTTTCCAGGGTAGTGCCGTAAAATGAGCTGCGAATAACATCGGGAGTCATTTCACCGGTGAACGGAAACATATCCTTGCCGATACATTCAATGCCATTAGCCTTTAACTGATTTTCAATAAAGGGATCGTTTTCTTCAATAACATAAAGCTGCTCGACCTGGTCGGCAAACTCCCTTATCTTTTCAATGGGCATTGGGTTGGAAAAGCCTAGCTTAAAGTATGAAGCCTGCTTGCCAAACACCTCGTAGGCAAAATGATAGGCTACGCCTGAAGCTATGATTCCAATCTTGGTATTGTTGATCTCTGAGAAATTTAAGGGGGATTTGTTGGCGTAATCATAGAGCTTAACCATGCGCTCTTCGACTTTGTATCTTAATTTGCGGGCATTAGCCGGAACAGTAACTGTTTTTGCTGCGTTTTTCTGGTATTCAGCAACAGGAACTTCAACTCGATCCTGACAGTCGACCACACCTTTGGAATGGCAGAGGCGGGTGGTGAGTCGGAACAGTACCGGGGTATCGTATTCCTCACTGACCCGATAGGCTTCCTGCAGCATCTCTTTGGCTTCGTGGCTGGTAGAAGGCTCAAACATGGGAATCTTGGCAAACCGGGCGTAATTGCGGTTATCCTGTTCATTCTGCGAAGAGTGCATACCGGGCTCATCGGCACTTACCAGCACAAAGCCGCCGTTTACACCGATATAGGAAAGGGTAAACAATGGGTCTGCGGCTACATTGACGCCGACATGCTTCATTGAAACCAGAGCACGTGCTCCGGCCAAGGCCGCCCCGGCGGCTGATTCGAAAGCAACCTTTTCGTTAGGAGCCCATTCGGCATAGATATCTTCCTGATAATTAAGAATGTTTTCCAGAATTTCGGTACTGGGAGTGCCTGGATAGGCGGCTGCAAAACGCACCCCGGCCTCCCAGGCCCCCCTGGCTATGGCTTCATTTCCTGTCAACAACTTTTTCATATAATCTCCTCCTTGGCAATGGTGATGTTTGCAATTGTAGTGCGATTGTTGGGCAATGGTGGTGCAATTG
>JANQLZ010000057.1 GCA_028280325.1 Bacillota bacterium | reverse complement strand
GCCCTGCAAATTGGCATTGAGCACAACAAAACCATTACAGAAATAGGCAATAGCTATGGTTATAGTTCATCAAACTTTAGCACAGCCTTTAAAAAACACTATGGTAAATCACCATACGAGTTCAAAAGTATTCGCCAAAATAATAAAATTAGAGAAAATAAAGACTTTTATGTGGACCTCTCCAAAACCAGCTATGAACATTTTAATAGAGAGATCAAATTGGTTTACTTGACAGATACCAGGGTGGTTTACCAACGCTACATTGGACATTATCATAATTTAGGACAATATTGGGCGGAGTTCTGTGATAGCCATCGTCAATATATTGATGAAACAAGTGTGTATTATGAGATATCTTATGATGATCCCATCTTAACAGATCCAGATAGATGTATTACTGATTTAGCAATATCCACCTCCAAACCCCCAACAAGGGATTGCTTAACAATGGTTATTAAAGGAGGAAAGTATATGTCCTATACCTATTCAGGTCCCAACACCAGAATATTTGAGGCTTTTCAAGGATTGCTGGGAGTTTGGCTGCCAAACTCAAACTATGTTGCCGATCTAAAAAAAAGAAAGGTAGTAGTGAAGTATAATTCTATTGATGTAGCAATTAATCATTTTTCATTAGATATATATATTCCCATTGTTTAAGCACGAATTCAGAAGAAATTGATCCCTGACTCCTTTATACTCTTGATTGATATTAAGACAATAAAGGAGTTTTTTATGAAGACAACAGCAATAAAAAATAATACTATAGGATTCATTTTAAAGTTTTCGGTACCGGCCATTATTGCCATGGTGCTGACTTCGCTTGTTACTATTGTTGACGGTTATTTTGTGTCAACTGTAATTAATAAAGAGGCCTTAGCAGCTATAAATCTAGGCCTGCCTATTCTGTACATTTTCTTGGCGGTTGGAATTATGATTGGGGTAGGAGGCAGTTCAATAGCTGGCAGAAGACTCGGGCAACAGCAAAAGGATAAAAGTATAAATGGTTTTAATCAAACACTGACAACAGCTTTTACTGTTTTGGTGCTTTTAGCTGTTATCTCAGTTTTTGCTCTAAAGCCAATTTTAAACCTCTCTAACCTGACTGAGTTTACCAAAAAAACAATGTGGCAGTACTACTCTGTGATGCTTGGGGTTTACCCCTTGATGATGTTAAACATTATTCTTGGTATGTTCTTGCGTATTGAATCTAAACATGGCTTGTTTATGCTGAATACCCTGGTAACAACTGTTATCAATATAGTCTTAGACTATGTCTTTATGGTTGTATTTAAAATGGGTGTCAGTGGTGCTGCTTATTCTTCTGCCATAGCCGTTTTAACAGGTACTCTGTTAATGGCTCTGTATTTTTTAAACCCCAAGTCATTGTTTAAGTTTGGTAGATATCAGTTTAGTAGAGCTGATTTAATTCAGACGTTTGCCAATGGCAGTTCAGAGTTCATCGGGCAAATAGCTTTCTCTATCACAATGTTCTTATTAAACCTTGTAATATTAAGGAGAATTGGAATAATAGGAATTGCAGCAATGACCATTATAGGTTATTCCCGATATATCTTTGAGATGATCGTTACTGGCTTTGGGCAGGGGATATCGCCCATGATAAGCTATAACTATGGAGCAAAAGAGCAATTACTTTGTAACAAACTACGAAACTATACAAGTAAAATTGCCATAGTAATTGGTTTTGTATTTTTTGGATTAGTTTTTTTTGCTGGAAAGCAATACGCTATGATTTTCACAAAAGATACTGATCTGATAAACCTGGTTATGAATGGGTTTAAGCTTTTTGCCTTTTCATTTATTTTTACTGGCTACAATATCATTACCTCGTTTTACTTTACAGCTATAGGTTTTGCCAAAAAATCTGCCATAATATCATCCATAAGAGGGCTGGTTTTGCTGACCATAAATATATTCTTATTGCCGATCATCTTCGGCCAAAATGGCATTTGGCTAATTGCTTCTGTAACCGAATTAGGTGCATTTATGGTAGCTATGTATTTTGTGCAAAAAAATAAAAAAGGAATTGCAAAACAGGCTGTACTGCAAACAGGCAAGTAGCAAAGTACAGAACTAAGAATATTCGCATCTGAATTCATCAATCCAGACCAACAATCGTTTCAACATTGTTTAGCTAGGGCAGGTGTGTTAGTACTAAAACATTTTGCTAAAGCAAAAATCTGCGACAAAATTTGTCGCAGATTTTAAGAGCTGAATTCAGTGTTAATTAGCTTAATTACGCGGTGTATAAAAGTTTTGGGTATAGTAAGCCTGCTTACGGCTGGTGTTAAAGTGGACCCCAACACCCAGTCTGGTATAACTGCCTAAGATATTTCTACGATGTCCTTCAGAATTCATCAATCCATGATTGGCAAAAATAGCATTACGCTGACCATAAGCAATGTTCTCGCCAGCTCTGGAATAGCTGATACCCTGATCTCTCATCCGGTCGAAAGGGCTTTCTCCCTGTAGATTAGTATGGCTGAAATAATTTTGGGTCGACATATCATAGCTATGCAGATATGCTGAGGCCTGTATTTTATCATCTGTTGTAAATGGCTCTAAGCCCATTCTAACCCTAAAAGTATTACACAGGTCAAACATTTGTTTTTCCATGGCTTTTTGCCAATCTGAGGCTTTGAAATCCTGATAGTTGCCCCAGTATATATCTCTAAACGGAATATCATTACTCCAAATCATTATTCCTGTCACGGTATGACTGTTGTGCTTATCATAGAATACATAGGCATAGCTGTCGCTATCATATCTGTAAACTATATTTTCATTGCTGCTACTCAAAGAATACCTGGAATTACCCTCAGTAACGGAGGTAAGTCTTTCTCCCAGCTGATTTTCAACTGTGTTTTTGGATGTACCTATGCCTATTTTATCTTTAAGCTGCCAGTTGCCAATATTGCTGTATACGGCTACGACCTGATTGTCTTTTATGCCAACCTGAACGTACTCTTTGTAATCTTGGTTATAGATATACCAGGTAAAGCCGTGAACTGAAGGGTCGGTTCTGTCAGGAGAACCCAGGGATTTTATCAGCTCTTGCCTGGTCATGCCTAGTTCTGCTCCATTAATGGCTGCAGAGCTAATGACAGGGTCAGGAGTATCCGGCTCAACAGTGTCAGGCTCTTCTGGCTCGGATGGGTCAGGATCTGAGGTGTCCGGCGTATCCGGTTCAGTAGTATCTGGAATATTCGGTTCAGTAGGATCTGGAGTATCTGGCTCAGTAGTATCCGGGGTATCGGGTTCAATGGTATCTGGGATATCCGGTTTCGTCGTATCTGGTTTTACTGTGTCCGGCTGACATGTTTCCGGAGATTCGATATCGGTTATAAACACTGTTTTAGTATTGTTATTGTAATCAATTTTCTTACCGAGGATTTCTGCTACTTCTCTTAGGGGTATATAAGTTGTACCCTTATATAAAAAGTTGTCGGATTCAATTTCTTCTCCATTAACTTGAATATTAACATGATCAAAATATACTGAAATAGACTTTGAAATGCTTTGGGCAGCAGCAGGTAAAGCTAAGAGCAACGCCCCCAATAATATACTTACACACAGGCCTTTTATGAACTTACGCATTAAACCACTCTCCTTGTAAAATCTTAGATGCAGCTGACAGTTTATAATATATTATGATTCTGTCAGTATTTTTATTTTACATCATAGAGTGAAGTCATGTCATGTATATAATATTGCATTGATAACATTTTACATTTTAAATGATATTAAAAGTAAATTATTTAAATAATAGTAACTTAAGCACCTGAAGCTGGACGGCAGTCATAATTGACCTTTGTTTCCTATTAAATTAACATATTTAAGGTTAAATTTAAAAACTAAGAGAGTGTAAGACTATTATCAATATCAACATCGAAGGGGAGCTGTGTTTGTTATTTAATAAGATTGTAAATTTTACATATCTTTCACCTGTTTGTAAAGTAAACAGAGCAGGTAAACAACTGTGTTAACACTCTGTAACATAATTTTAATATTATAATTTATTGCTAAGTTAATTAAAATGGTATAATATATGTTATAAAATGGCATTACTGGACAGTTTAATCAAGGCTCAAGCTATTATTAGCCAATAACCATTTACAAAATGAAAGGTAAACGGTTTTTTTATTAGTTTAAACTAAAAACTAAGAAAAATTTTATACCTGAGAGAATTGGGGGTAATCTAAAATGTCTGATAAATGCAATAGCCTGGTTATTGCCGAAGCGGATCCTGCCGAATTTTCAGTGTACTACGTTATTTATGGCCATAGACATAAGAATGTCTGGTTTCCGACGAAAATGGAAAACGTTTTCGCACTGATAGCTAATATAAAGGCCCATTACTGGGTTATGTGTCAGGGGAAAAAAGTAGCCGGGTTTATAAAAGACAAAAACTGGTTTGGCTTTGTTTTTACTATTCCTCCTTATGATGACCAAATGACAGTCATTCAATTAATAGTAAGCTTAATCACAGAATCCAATGAAAAGAAGATTACTGTATCGGGTGTTTATCCAGATAGTTATCACAATTATCAGCGCCTTGGTTTTCAGATATATGAGACAGAAAGAATAATGATCAGACCTGCCGAGCAATTTTTTTTGATTTGGCATGATGATTTTGAGCACGATATCCCCAAACAGGAAAACTTAAATACTCTGGTCGACCTTTATTATCGAGTTTACCGTAATAGCCCATTGCTATGCATGTCAGATAAGAATCGTAAATTTTATGATGATCTTTTGAATAAACAGCTCCCGATGGTTGAGAAAGAGTATTCTACAGTTCTATACCACACCCACTCTCAGGAGATTATTGCCTCCTGTTTGGTTATAATGTGGCAGGAATTGCCCTACATAGCCGATATAGTTGTTGCAGAACGCTTTAGAGGGCAGGGATTGGGAACTATGATGATAAAAAAAGTGTTGAATAATGCCTATGGTAAATATTCAGCTGTTCGGCTGGCAACCAGAGCAGGAAATCGAGCAGAAGGTCTATATTATCGCCTGGGTTTTGTCGGGGGAGTCGAGAGCAGTACTCTAAAAGTTGATTTGTAATGAATTCGTTTTAGGAGGTACATCATGGAACGAATAACATGGCTGGCTGAAAAAAGGCGTTTAGCAGAAAAAAGGTATGATACAATTTTTTCCATTGATTATGATCAAAAGCGGGGTGCTATTGATGAATCACATCGCCGGAGTTTACTCAGATTTTTAGCATTATTACGTCCTCAAGGAACAATTCTAGATGCAGCCTGCGGAACAGGAAAGTATTGGAGTTTAATATCCAGTCAGAATTATAAACTTTTGGGCATTGATCAATCACAGGAAATGTTAGCCAAAGCCGTTACTAAATATCCTAACTTCAGAACGCAGAAGCTGGGTTTACAGGAGATATCGTTTAGCAATGTTTTTGATGGCATTATCTGTATAGATGCAATGGAAAATGTATTTCCTGACGACTGGCCTTTGGTATTAAAAAATTTTAAACGGGCTTTAACTACAGCAGGATATTTATATTTTACTGTGGAAATTGCTAATGATGAGGAGATTTCTGAGGATTATCAAAAAAGCAAAAACATGGGTCTTCCAATTGTCAGGGGAGAAGTTGCTGCCACCGGAGGCTATCATTATTATCCGGAAACGATACAAGTGTACGAGTGGCTTGTTCAGGCTGGCTTTAGTATTGAGTATGAAGAGATCGGAGACGGTTATCATCATCTAATTGCTAAAGCTGTAAACCAGCAGGCAGAATAAAATAAATTGGGGGTAGACAAAATGAATTTGATACAGGAAAAGATAGTAAAGAGGAAAAGAAAATATTACACTGAAGATTTAACGGCTGATGTTTGGTCATCAATTGCCCAGGAGTTCCAGAAGTTGGAGCAGACAGAAATTAGCTCTCTATCATCGTTGAAGGAGTTTATTGACAAGATTGGTGAACTTGGTATGATACTCATGGAGACCTATGCCTGGAAATATATTAAGATGACCTGTCAGGCTGATAATCCGGAATATGTGCAGCAGTTTAATGATTTTTATGCCAATGTAATTTCTAAAGTAGAGTCCTATGATTTTAAATTTAATAAGAAAATATATCAAAGTCCATACGCTCACCAATTGCCAAAAGAACGCTATGGCCACCTGCTGAAGATAATCGCCAATAAAATAGAGCTGTTTAGAGAAGAAAACATCCCGTTAAAAGTACGAGAAAACGAGTTGGCCAATAAATATGGCGAGCGGTTTTCTAAACTGACGGTTCAATTTTGCGGTGAAGAGAAAACCTTAACCCAAATGGCTAAATACCAGAAAGATGCTGACAGAAAAGTCCGGGAAGAGGCCTGGCGTTTAGTAGCTGCTCGAATCCAGCAGGAACAGGCAGCGTTTGATCAGCTTTTTGACGAAATGAAGGAAATCAGAATTCAAATCGCCCGGAATGCCGGTTTCGATAATTATCGAGACTATATGCATCAGGAAAAAGGAAGGTTTGACTATAGCCCTGGTGATCTCTTTCAATTCCATGACTCAGTGGAGAAAGTAGTTGTACCTTTCTTAAAAGAACTCAATACTGAAAGAAAAGCAAAACTGGGGGTGAGTAAACTCAGGCCCTGGGATATAGCTGTGGATTTGGATGGCCAGGTCTTAAAACCATTTGATAATATAACTGAGTTTATCGACAAAGCAATAACAGTTCTGAGTAAGGTTAAAGGTGAATTTGGGGCTAAACTCAACATGATGAAAAACACTGGATTTTTAGATTTGGAAAACAGAAAAGGTAAAGCCCCAGGAGGCTATAATTTCCCGCTGGTAGAGCATGGTGCTGCCTTTATATTTATGAATGCGATCGGTCTCCAAAGTGATGTCTCGACTATCTTACATGAGTCTGGTCATGCCCTGCATTCTTTTGCAACTGCCAATGAGGCAATAGCTGAGTATAAACATACCCCCAGTGAGATTGCAGAATTGGCAGCAATGGCCATGGAATTGCTTACTTTGGAATACTTGGATAATTACTATCAAGATACTTACCATTTGAGAAAAGCTAAACGAGAGCAGCTGGAAGGAACCTTAAAATTTTTACCCTGGTGTATGATTGTAGATGCCTTTCAACATTGGATATATACCAATCCCGATCATAGTGCCAGCCAGCGCACAGCCTATTTTCAATCTTTAATGGATAGATTCAATACCGGAGTGGATTGGAGTGGTTTAGCATCAGAAAAAGGAGCTGCCTGGTTGCGCCAGCTGCATATCTTTGAGGTGCCGTTTTATTACATTGAATACGGTATAAGTCAGCTTGGAGCTATCTCTATTTACAAAAACTATCAGGAAAATGGCAGCAAAGCTGTCGAGCAATATGAGGAATTCTTAAGATTAGGCTATTCCAAGTCAGTAAAAGAGTTGTACCTGGCAGCTGGAATCGAGTTTGATTTCTCTGAGGAAAATGTCAGAGAGATAACCCAGTTTATCGAGAAAGAGCTGGATGGTCTGCAGTAAGGTGTACATTTAGTTAAGGGACTTGTTCAACTTTAGAGCAAGTCCCATTTTACCGTAAAATTTTAAGGCAAACAATGCAATGTTCGAGGTCCTAGCTGTTATTGTCTTTGGCCCTGTGATAGGCCACTATTCGCCTGTAACTGCTACGGTCACTTAGTCGTTTAAACAGAGCCAGCATCGGACGAGAGTTAGCCTCAATCAGATAAACTCTACCGCCGGAGGTAATCCCTACATCCAGTCCAATCGTTCTCAACCCAGGATGGAAAACAGCCAGCCTGTTGGCTGTAGCCAGTGCCAGACTGTTGATTCTTTGTTTAACAGCCGTTGATTTAACTACGCTTGAAAATGGCACGACCCTGCCTCTGCTTCGCCGGACATTGGTTATGACATAATTTCTGCCCGCTACCTTGGCCAGCATACCGGTAACATGCCAGGGTTTGTCCCTGCTGGTTCTCTGGACCATAACTCGGATATCAAAGGGGCGGCCGTAAATATTGGCCAACGGGATTCCTTTTTGAACTATACAGCGGGTGGAGCCCAGCAGTTTTCTGGCATATTTATAAACAGCTGTGGAGCTGTTAAAGATTACCTTCTTATTGTAAACGTGCACCCTGTATTTCGTTCCTTCCAGGGCTGAAACTTTAATTACTCCTCTGCCTCGGCTGCCGCCAACAGGTTTAATAAATACCTGTTTATACTTTTTGAGCAGTGAAGTAAAAGAGCTATGATTAAAGGGGCGGGTAGCAGGAATATGAGCTGCGACTGTTGGAGATCCGCTAAGCATTCTATGAATACTCCATTTACTGGCCATACTCATGCTGTTGAACTCCCTTCAGCAAGCAAAGCGTGTTTAACTACTTTAGTTAGATGATTGTTTTCATTCACAAACACTGTTATACTGCCAACATATCCCAGATAGGCCTCAGTAACCATTGCTCTGTGAATTTTTCCTTTACACATTGTTCTCCATGGTGATGATATAGTTTCAGTAATTTCCATAGTACATGCCTCCTGCTTGTACTATATGCAATTGCTGTAATCTCGTGTGTACAGGCATTTTGATGAGAAAAGAAGTATATAGTATAAGAAAGTTGTATTATATATTGGCAGGGGTTAAAATATTAGATATTATTGTAGATATGAAATAAAGGTAAGGGTGATTTCTATGGATATTTTTCTATACAATACTTTAACTCGCACCAAAGAAAAGTTTGCACCATTAAAGCCAGGACTGGCTCAGATCTATACCTGTGGACCGACGGTTTACGGTCGAGCTCATATTGGCAACCTCAGGGCGTATGTTTTTGCAGATACTCTGTGCCGGGTTCTGCGTTATAATAATTATCAGGTTGAGCAGATAATGAATATTACTGATGTTGGGCATTTGGTTTCAGATGCTGATGAGGGTGAAGATAAGATGGCTGTGGCAGCTCGCGAACAGCAGAAATCTCCCTGGGAAATCGCTGAAGCTTATACCGAGCTGTTTAATAAAGACTGTGAGCGGCTCAAAATATCTCCCCCAATGTTAACCGTAAAGGCTACAGACTGCATACCTGAAATGATTGAGTATGTTCAAATACTGATCGATAACGGTTATGCATACGAGATAGACGATGGGATCTATTTTGATATAAGTAGGCTTGCTAATTATGGCTACCTCAGTAGAATTGATCTTGACAGCCAGCAAGCCGGGGCCAGAGTCGCTGTCAATGTACAAAAGAAAAATCCTCATGACTTTGCAGTATGGAAGCGGGCTGAACCAGAGCACATTATGCAGTGGGAAAGTCCCTGGGGAATGGGTTATCCGGGCTGGCATATGGAGTGCTCTGCTATTTCCGACAAGTATTTTGGTAAGAACTTTGATATTCACACCGGCGGTATTGACCATATTCCGATTCACCATGAGAATGAAATTGCCCAGAGCTTTGGAAAAAATGGAGTCATGCCAGCAAATTACTGGATGCATTCAGAGTTTATTCAGGTAGATAAAGGGAAAATGTCTAAGAGCCTGAGGAATACTTACAGTCTGGACGATCTGATAGAGGCCGGATATCAACCTGCTGCCTATCGCTATTTATGCTTGAATGGACATTACAGCAAGCAGATTAATTTCACGTGGGAAGGCATCAAGGCTGCTCAAACAGCGATTAACAGGCTTAGAAAAGGCATTGCCAAACTGCCTGACTTAGATAACAAATTGTCTGATGAGCAGCACAGGAAAATCAGCAGTGCTTTTTTAGCAGCCATAAACGATGATTTAAACATACCTAAAGCCATGGCCGTATTGTGGGACCTGGTGCGTGGTGATTTTGGTGGAGCCAGAGCCATTGAACTAATAGAGAAATTTGACCAGGTATTAGCTTTGGGACTGCTTGAACATCCGGCTGAATCAGAAGATGTACAACTGACAGCAGATCAAATAGCTTTAATAAAAGAACGTAATGAAGCCCGCAAAGCTAAAAACTGGGCCCGGGCTGATCAAATACGCCAGCAATTTTTTGAAGCTGGAATTGAACTGATTGATACTGGTAGCGGGACTAAATGTAAATATATCAAGTAGTGGAGGAAGCCAATGACTAAGAGGAAAAAGCCCCAAAAGATGTCGAAGATGCTGATTAAAACTCTGAGAGAAGCCCCAGCTGAGGCGGAACTGGTCAGTCATGCTCTATTGATCAGAGCTGGATTAATGAAGCAGGTAGCCTCAGGCATTTACAGCTACATGCCAATACTTTATCGGGTATTGCGTAAAATTGAGCAAATTCTGCGTGAAGAAATGGATGCCATAGATGGCCAGGAGCTTAACATGCCGGTAGCTCATTCTGCTGATTTGTGGAAGGAGAGCGGCCGTTATCAGGCCAATATCGCTGAGATGCTAAAATTTAAAGATCGCAATAATCGCGATATGGTTTTGGCCATGACCCATGAAGAAGTAGTGACTGATATCGTCCGGAGCATGGTGGACAGCTACAAGCAACTGCCGTTTATGCTTTACCATATTCAAACAAAGTTCAGGGACGAGCCTCGGGCCCGAGGAGGCTTGATACGGGTAAGAGAATTTGTCATGAAAGATGGCTACAGCTTTCATCCTGATATAAATGACCTGGATGTTTATTATCAGCGTGTAGCCCAAGCCTACTTTAATATTTATCGTCGTTCCGGTCTGGATGATGTGGTTAAAGTAGCCGGTGACTCAGGCATGATGGGAGGTAGTGAATCTCATGAGTACATGTTTGTGACAGATAGTGGTGAGGATCGCTTAGTAATCTGCCGGGCATGTGGTTATGCTGCCAATATGGAAGTTGCCATACAGGACAAGCAGGTTGTAAACAAGGCTGCTCCTCAGGATATAGAGAAAGTCTATACCCCAAATGCTAAGGAGATTAACTCAGTAGCTGAGTTTTTGGCAGTAGAGTCCAGTAAGCTTCTAAAAACTTTGATATATAAATGTCAGGATGAAATAATCTTACTGGCCCTCAGAGGGGATATGCATCTAAATGAGAAAAAACTGGCCTTTGTTTTGAAGACTGATAAGTTTAGGCCGGCGACTGAGGATGAAATACGTGAAGCCGGTTTAGTGGCTGGCTTTGTTTCTCCAGTTGGTGCGGTAAAAATTAAGATAATAGCTGACGATGTAATAACTGAAGAGAAGAACTTAGTTGCCGGAGCTAATGAGGTAGACTATCATCTGAAAAATGTCAATTATGGACGAGATTTTGAGGCTGATATTGTTGCTGATATTGTTGAGGTTCAGGAAGGAGCACTGTGCAGCAGCTGTAGTCAGCAGGTTGAGCATGCCAGAGGAATTGAAGTAGGAAACATCTTTAAATTGGGAACCAAATATTCTGAAGCTTTTAATGCCAATTACTCAGATGCTGAAGGTAAAGTTTATCCATTGACGATGGGTTGCTATGGTATTGGTGTGGGCCGCCTGGCAGCCAGTGTAATTGAAAAGTTTCATGATGAAAACGGCATTATCTGGCCGGTAAACATAGCCCCTTATCATGTCGTCATCGTGCCAATCGGCAAAAAAGAGGATGAGGCCTATCAGGTCGCTGAGGAACTGGCAGCAGATTTAGCTGGGGAAGGTATTGAGACTTTATTTGATGACAGAAAAATCCGCAATGGGGTGAAGTTTAAAGATATTGACCTGCTGGGAATACCCTTAAGAATTGTCATTGGCAAAAAAGGCCTGATCAATAAGCAGGTTGAGGTTAAATGGCGCCAGAGTGAAGAAAAGCAGATGATATCGCTTGAAGATATTAAAGATTGGGTGTTAGAAAACCTAAGTTTTGATGTGAGTTTGTAGTGATAATGTATAAACATTTAGAACAGTTTGGTTTAAAACCAAACTGTTCTACTTATTAAAATTCTTTTTGCTTCTCCTTGCTAAATATTGTTCGTTCGGAGCTCTACATTACTGGCACAAGTTTAGGACGATTTATCTTATATTAACCTAATTTTCTAGCAACTAGAGAATGCTCTAATTATATGCTACTTCTTATTTGTGTAATACCATATACTCTGGTTCGTATTATTATCATAAGCGATAACTATCCGGTTATTTATAGATTTTGTCATTAATTTAATTCCACCAGGATTATAATCAACAATGTTTTCTCCAATTATGTTATCTCCAATAAATGAATGGTTGTTACCAACTGTAAAACCAGAGTTGAAAGAGATTTCACCGTAGCCAATTCTTGTAGCAAAATCTTTGCTTAACTCAAAAGTGTCTCCATGGTTGCCATTAATCACTGGGCTATGCAGAAAATTATCGCCTGATACAGACTTCCCTTGATAGGCACCTCCAATGAGCTTGTATGGCAAAAGTTCTTCCCAATTCATTATTTGTGTCCATTTATCATTGATAAAGCATTGCAACTCCCATTCTTGATAGATAAACTGAAAAGCAGTTAAAATTTCACAAGATTCAGTAATGTGATCTGAGTTTATAGAGATAGTTGTATCGCTGCTTTTTATTATTGAAGTGCCACTGACATTCCAAGTTTCTGTTTTGAATAATGTTGTTATTGTATTTGTGAAATTAGGTTGTATGGTTAAAGCTGCTTGTATAGAATCTATTTTATGAAGTTCAGCTACCGGAACTCTGACGTTCACTATTTTATTTGATAAATTAACTAACTTAATTTCTCTTCCGCTAATATCCAGGTTAGCTGGAAATTCATTTATCATTAACTTCTTTGTATTATGATTTTTATCTCTTGTTTTATAGGGAAAATTATATACAGTAAAACTAGGGTTATCACTGCTTTGTATTACTTTTAAAGATATAGTATAGTCAAAATTCCTTTTAAGTGAAAAATCCCAGAGTAACGGTTTTTTTATTCCCGCAGTTCCTGAGCCATTTGTTTTTACTTCTGAAAACAAAACTGTATTCTCATCATCATCAATATAAGCATAGATTTTAGCATTAGAGACAAAGTGACCATTTGAGTCAACTAACTTTGATTATCATGGGTCTTAAGATCACATAGATTGCTGCTGCTAAGATAATGAGTATAGAAACCGCGATAATCCTTTTTTTCATTAAGATTCAAATCTCCTTTATAGCCTCTACAAGTTTATGTGTTGATGTGGGCAAATATTTAAATAAAAAATTAAATTATATTACCCCAGGTCTAGGGTTTTACATTCATAATTTTAACAGTTTCTAAAATTTATGCTTTATTTGTCTTAACTGTATTTAATATTGTATCATGCTAATTGCTCATTTTACTACCTGGTATTGGATTTTCCTTACAACTACAATCTCTCAATAAAGTAGTTTAAGGCAATTGTTTCGATAGTAGTAACTTTTATTGTACTATTTTGAAAAGAATGCAGGAAAAAAAGCATTAGTGGATAAATATATTGTATACAAAGGGGGTTATTGAAATGATAGGTCAGGGAAAGCGTTTTATGGAAGAGACCAAGTATCGGTGTTTGGAAGAGTCTGATCAGAATAAAGGACTGCCGCAGCCACCATTAGTTTTACCTATGGATGACGACAAGCATCCAGTGGTTGATTTACCAGCTCCACAGGAACTGAAGATGCCCAAACTGGATTTGACAGAGGCTATTAATAATCGGGTGAGTGTCAGGAAATATGCGGACAAGCCACTGAGCCAGTCAGAGTTATCTTATCTATTATGGACAACTCAGGGGATCAAACAGGTGACAACTCGACCGGCCACTCTGAGAACAGTGCCGTCTGCCGGTTCAAGGCATCCGTTTGAAACCTACCTGCTGATCAATAGAGTGCAGGGTATAGAAGCAGGCCTATATCGTTATCTGCCTTTAGAGCATGCCTTAGAGCAAATCAGCCTGGAAGAAGGGCTTGCTGATAGAATTACAGCTGCTTGTATGAGGCAGGCTATGGTTAGAAACAGTGGGGTAACCTTTATTTGGACAGCAGTTCGATATCGGACATACTGGCGATATGGTGAACGCGGCTACCGCTATTTTCACTTAGATGCTGGCCATGTTTGCCAGAATCTTTACCTTGCGTCAGCAGTCGTTGACAGTGGGTGCTGTGGTATTGCTGCCTTTTTTGATGATGACATCAATGGGATTCTTGGCTTAGACGGTGAAGAGCAGTTTACCGTTTATATTGCTACAGTTGGTAAAAAGCCGTAGGGTGATTGATATGATTGACAAAGATATTGAGCATTCGTTAAATCTTCTTAAAAACCGCTATAGCTGCCGGCAGTTTATTTCCAGAAGGATTGAAGATGATGTGCTAAATGAAATACTACAGGTTGGCATTAGAGCAGCCAGCGGAGGAAATTTGCAGCCTGTAACTGTAATTATGATACGTGATCAGAGCAAAAAGGATAAGATTCGAGAGCTGTGTTGGCAGGGCTTTATAGCCGATGCTGATACTCTTTTAGTTTACTTATTGGATTATCACAGGTTGAACAGCTGGGCCAGGGTTCAACAGGCTCCTTTTGGAAAACAGTACAGCTTTACTGATTTTGTAATTTCTATGGAAGATGTAATGTGTGTAGCCCAGAGTATAGAGTGTGCAGCAACATTACTAGGAGTTGGCAGTGTTTACATTGGCACAGTGAACTACGTGTATGATGAACTTAAAGAGCTTTTAAATCTTCCGCCGTTGACCATACCTGTGGTGATGAGTTGTTTAGGGTATACCAAAAGCGACAATGAAGAAATCCACCTTCAGGGACATCTTCGCAGAAAATTAAGTCAAGAGGTAGTAGTGCATAATGAAAGCTATCAACCGGTCAGCGATGAAACTGTTAAGGAAGAGATAGTTGCTAGCAAGTATCAAAACTGGCTGCAAAAAATGAGCGGTGAGGTTCTGGAAAAGTACAAAGCAGAACTATTTGAAGTAGCTAAAGATGTTAACGGGGAAGAGTATGCAGCAGAGGTTGTTAAAAGAATAGAGGAACAGCAGGGTATCAACAGGGCCCAGTTCAGGTTGGGATATCACTATAATCCAGTAAGACTGAGAGAGCATAATAAGAATGTGTTCAGATTTTACAAACAGCAGGGATTTGATTTCTGGTCAGAATAAGGCTATGAAAACAGAGATAGTCGTGATAGGTGCCGGCCCCGCTGGTATGATGGCAGCAATAGCGGCAGCTGAGTGCGGGAAGCAGGTAATTATATTCGAAAAGAATAAGAGTGCCGGTAAAAAGTTATTACTGACCGGAAACGGGCGCTGTAATCTGACTAATGCAGTTAATAACAGTAATCTGGTAGCTGGCTTTTATAAAAACGGCAGGTTTTTGTATAAAGCTTTTGCTCAATTTGGCAGCCAGGAGCTAATGGATTGGTTTAGTGGTCAGGATGTTCCATTGATGATCGATGATAACAGGGTGTTTCCAAAATCACAGCATTCTGCAGATATTTTAAAGGCCTTACTTGATAGAGTTAAATCTTTAGAGATAGAGGTTTATTACAATTCACCTGTGCTAGAGCTTATAGTAGAAGGTAATTTACTATCTGGAGTGCGAACTGCTACCAGGACAGTGTTTTGCAATTCAGTGATAGTTGCCACCGGCGGATTATCCTGGACTAAGACCGGTTCTGATGGCGATGGCTACAGGTTTGCCAGACAGGTTTCTCATAGTATTGTCAAACCCAAGCCCGGGCTAGTGGGTCTGGAATTGACAGATAATGCTCAGAGTGGCCTTACAGGATTAACCCTCACAGGCATTGCTGCTGGTCTTTACTGTGACGACCTGCTGGTTGCTGTTGAAAAAGGGGATATGATTTTTACCCACTACGGCATCAGTGGACCGCTGATTCTAAACTTAAGTAGATTTGTGGCCAATGAAAAGTGTAAGCAAAATTATTTGGTTTTGGATTTATTTCCGGATCAATCTGTTGAATCACTGCAGCATCAAATGATTTTAATTATTAAAGAAAATACCAAAAAACAGTTGAAAAATGTTGTGTCTTTAATGGTACCTGAGAGATTAGCTGATTTTATATTAACATCCTGTAATGTTAAGCAAAGTACCCAGGTGAGCCAGCTAAAACGCTCTGATTTATTAAATATAATCAGGTTTATGAAAACATGGCAGCTCCCAATTAGCAAATCACGACCATTCGAAGAAGCGATGGTCACAGTTGGTGGTGTGAGTTTAACAGAGATTAATCCCAGCACCATGGAGTCTAAGATCTGCAGCGGACTTTTTTTTGCTGGAGAGGTTCTTAATTTAGATGGAAGATCTGGCGGATTTAATTTACAGGCTGCTTTTTCAACAGGTCGTTTAGCTGGAATCAAGGCTTAAGAATAAAAAGAGGAGAGATAGCATGAATAAAATGGTTGAAGCAATAGTCAGCAGAATCGAGCAAAATGTAGTGGAATGGCGCCGTGATTTTCATAAGTATGCTGAATCAGCATGGACTGAATTTAGAACAACCTCAATTATTGCCCAGCACTTAGAGCAATTAGGTTATGAAATTCAGTTGGGAAAAGATATTTTAAAGGATGAAGACAGAATGGGGTTACCCAGCGAGACTGAGTTGTCAGAGCATTATCAAAGGGCCATGAATCAGGGAGCTATTGAAAAATACCTGCCCAGTACTAAGGGTGGTTTTACCGGTGTGGTTGGTATTTTACGTTGTGGTGAAGGACCTGTGGTCGGCATGAGATTTGATATTGATGCTGTTGACATGAAAGAAAGCGACAGTGCAGATCATCGGCCGGTAAAGGAGGGCTTTGCTTCTGTGAATGACAGCGCCATGCACTCCTGCGGGCATGATGGACATGCTGCCATTGGCATGGGTGTTGCCGTAGTTCTTGCTGAGTTAAAGGAGCAGTTAAAGGGCACTGTCAAACTCGTATTTCAGCCTGCTGAAGAGGGAGTACGTGGCGCTAAAGCTATAGTTGGATCTGGAATTTTAGACGATGTTGATTACATGTTTGCCAGCCACTTGGGAAGTGGAACTCCCACTGGTATTTTAGCCTGTGGCAGAGGCAACTTTTTAGCTACCGACAAATTTGATGTATTTTTTACAGGTGCGCCTGCTCATGCAGGAGGAGCTCCACAAAAGGGAAACAACGCTCTGCTGGCAGCTGCTACTGCAGTAGTTAATTTGTATGCAATACCTCGCAACAGCAATGGAGCAACCAGAATAAATATTGGCAGGTTTAATGCCGGAACCGGACGCAACGTAATAGCCCCATCTGCTCATTTGGCTGTGGAGACCAGAGGCCAAACTACTGAGCTAAGTCAATACATGTACAATTATGCTTTGAGAATATTGGAAAATGCAGCTGCTATGCATGGATGCAGTATAAAATTAAAGGCGATGGGTGGAGCACAAAGCGGAAAAAGTGATGAAAAGCTGGTTCAAAGAGTGTACGAAGTCGCCCAAAAAAGCAATATCTTTAGCGAGATTTATACCGAGCCTGGTCGGGGCGGAGGCAGTGAAGATTATACTTATATGATGACTCGGGTGCAGGAAAATGGCGGACTGGCCACTTTTATGGGCATTGGAGCTGATCTGGGAGGCTGGGCTCACCACACGGCAGAGTTTGATATTGATGAGGCCGCCCTCTCTAAAGGAGTACAGATATTCTCGTTAATGGCATTGGATATTTTAGGGTAGTGAGTTTGCTTCGCAAACGTGGTGGAATTGCTTCGCAATTGGTTTGGGCTTGCCTTAGGCAAGCGGGGTGCAGTTGGGTTTTTGCAATTGAACAATGGCTGGAGCAATTGCTAAAACGATAGCTGAACGATTGTAGGGCGATAGGTTGGCAGTTGTTTGGCAGTTGGGTAGCTTGATACTTTTACTGCTAGCGCCATTTACCTTCTATTACCTTTTAGTCTTTAAAAAATCTGGCTAAAACTATTGGTTGGACTATTGTTTTTTATGAGGAAAATAGCTGAAGATAATTTATTAATTAACAACGGGGCGATCTTGTGTCGCCCCGTGTTGGTATTAACTGAGACTGGGTTAAAATTTGGTCAATAATGTGTAACAGGGGGCAGTGCCCTGATTCATATTGAGAATTCGTTGTGACTTATCATTTATATAACAATATTTTCTATTTACTTTCGATTAGGTGTCAAAATAATGATTTTATTATGCACTTTTGCAGTTAGTAAAACAAAAATATTTTCTATTTGCAAAAATTATTTGTCGTTTTGCTATGTGAGAAAGTATAATGAATGAAATAATTTGCTAATTGCAAAATAAATACTAGTCAGAATTAACATCAGGGACGAAGTATATTAATAAACACTTCGCCCGTTAATCATCTCCTTGCCCCCATATATACAATTGCCAACCAACTGCCAAACAACCGCCAAACTATTGCCCCACAATCTTTCAGCTGTCGTTCCAGCCTGTAGTGGGTTTGCTTCGTAACCATGTTACAGGAAAGTGCTACTTGTAACATAGACTGTTCAGCGTAGAAAAAGTGAGTAAACGACGAAAAGTAAGGCATAACGAGGCTTTCAGAATTATGCTCAGCTCAAGGAATAGAAGAAATTTTCTACAAGGATAATACGAATAGTATATCTTTGAGAAAATTTCTTCGTGTGACGCAGTAGATGAGCATGATTATGGAAGCTCAGTCTGAACGAAGCAGTTCCCCTAATCGCCTGCAAGTATCATTCTACCCAGGCTCTCAGAATTGGAGCTAAATCAAGGAATAGCAATAATTTTTAACATAGATAATACAAGTTAGTATATCTATGGAAAAATTATTGCGTATGACGCCGAGTTAGCCCAATTATGGGGGCCTCCGTGGAACGAAGACTACTATTCATTGGCGGTGAATACTATCTTCAACATCATCTCCATACCTGTTTTCAGAGCTTCTTCATTGACAAAGAATTTGGGGTTATGTCCGGGGTAGGCTTCGCCTTCAGCAGGTTTTGCCCCAATATTAAAGAAAGCACCGGGAACCTCCATGGCAAAGAATGAAAAATCCTCTCCTCCCATGGAAGGGGTAGTATTTAAAGTCATATTTTCCTCTCCGACCACAGCCAGAGCAGCAGCTTTTACTATATCTGCAGCTTTGTCATCATTTGGGGTTGAAGAATACCCATAAGTATAATCAACTGTTGCTGTTGCTCCCATAGCATCACAGATGCCGTTGGTAACAGAAATAATACGGTCTTCGAGCAGTTCTCTAACCTCTGGAGCCAGGCTTCGGCAAGTCAATTTCAGTTCAGCATATTCAGAGATGATATTATTAACTGTACCAGAATGAAAACTACCAACTGAAATAACGGCATTCTCTAAAGGAGCGACATTTCTGCTGACAATTGTCTGTAAGGCCACTACCACATGCGAGGCTACTACTACAGCGTCAACAGTTCCCTGAGGATAGGCACCATGTCCGCCTTTGCCTTTAATGTAGATATTGCAGCGGTCGGAGTTTGCTGAACTGTAACCGTAGTTTACCTTTACATGCCCAACCTCATCTCGGGTGCTGACGTGTAAGCCGAATACTAATTCAACGTCAGGATCACGAAGAACGCCAGACTCTATCATGGGCTTGGCCCCACCAGGAGGAGATTCTTCTGCCGGCTGGAACAGAAACTTTATCGTTCCTGGCACCTTTTCACGATGTTTGCCCAATATTGTGGCTACTCCCATGAGAATTGCTGTATGCATATCATGGCCACAGGCATGCATAACACCGTCAACAGTAGATTTAGCTTCCCATTCGACTTCCTCCTGCAAAGGCAGTGCATCCATATCGGCTCGTAAGGCTATTGTTTTACCAGGTTTACCCCCTTTTAAAATCCCTAACACAGCTGTTGAATCGGGATACGTAATAACCTCAATACCTGCATCTTTAAGAACCTTCTCAGCGAGAGCTGATGTTTTAAACTCTTGAAACGCTATTTCCGGATTCATATGGATTTGGCGCCTTAAGGCTTTCACGTCTGCAAAGATTTCATTTACATCGTTCTTAATATTGAACATATTCTACACTCCTTTTTTATTTACCAGTAAGTATTCGCATCTAAAACACAATTTCCTTTAATTATCGAAATATTTTTTCTCAGGCTGATTAAAAAATATTGTATACACTAAGACTTCATTAAATGCGAACTATTCAGGCTGCAAATATTATTAATGTTCGTGTTTTGTTCTAAATTTAAGGTTAAATTCAATAATATTAAGCTTTTTTAATTTTTATGTTTGCACATTGACGAATGATATAGTAATATGATGTTGTGACCAAATAGTTTTCATATAATGGAGGTGCTGCCGATGTCAGCAGTAGTAGTTCTTGGCACCCAGTGGGGTGATGAAGGAAAAGGAAAGATTACAGATTTCTTAGCTCAGCAGGCCGAGATAATTTCTCGTTATCAAGGCGGTAATAATGCGGGTCATACTATTGTTATTGGTAAGAAACGACATGCACTGCGCTTAATCCCTTCGGGAATTTTTTACGATGATAAAATTTGTGTTTTATCAAATGGTATGGTTATAGATCCTCGAGTTTTAAAAGAAGAGCTGGACTATATCCAGCAGGAAGGATACAGGACCGACCAACTCAAAATTAGCAATAGAGCCCATATAATACTGCCTTATCATAATGTGTTAGATGAGTTGCAGGAAGAGGCTCGAGGAAACCGGGCTATTGGTACAACCAAAAAAGGGATTGGTCCTGCTTATACTGATAAAGCTTTGCGTTCAGGAATCAGGGTGTGTGACTTTATTGAGCCGGACACTTTTGCTCAAAAACTGCGACAGCAAGTCACCGAAAAAAATGAGTGGATAGTGAAAATCTACAATGGTCATCCAGTTAGCTATGACGAAATCTTAGATGAGTATCAGGCTCTGGCTGAACTGATCAGGCCGTTTGTCGTTGATACTGCAGCCTTTTTAAATGAGGAATTAGGGAAAGGGAACAAGGTGTTGTTTGAAGGTGCTCAGGGTACAATGCTTGATTACGACCATGGAACCTATCCTTTTGTTACATCTTCTAATCCAATTGGGTTTTGTGTGGGCGCCGGTGTCGGGCCCAGGCATATTAAAGAGGTCATTGGTGTTGCTAAAGCATATACATCGAGGGTCGGCCAGGGAGTATTTCCCACAGAACAGAATAATAGTATTGGCGACTTGATTCGGGAGACAGGCAGAGAGTATGGTACAGTAACAGGCAGACCCCGCCGGGTAGGCTGGTTTGATGCGGTAGTTGTCAAGCACTCCTGTAGGGTAGCAGGGGTTACCGGATTAACCATAAACTCATTGGACGTACTGTCAGGGCTGGAAAAAGTGAAAATCTGCACAGGCTACAGACATAAGGGACGAGTAATACAAGAATATCCGGCAAGTGAAAAGGTGCTTTTAGCCTGTGAGCCGATATATGCTGAACTGAATGGCTGGACCGAGGATCTAACAAAAATAACAAGCTATGATCAGCTTCCAGAAAATGTTAAGGAGTATCTACATTTTATAGAAAATAAGGTTGGGGTAGCTGTCAAAATGTTCTCGGTAGGTCCGGAAAGAAAGCAAACAGTTATTTTGGACGGTGTCTGGTAGCTTAATTAATAGTTTTCCAATCGATTACAGATAAAGTTAGTGATCTCTGCTAAGGCAAATCGGTGCCTTATAAACATACAAAAATATAAAGGGGCTGTAGCATATAAATGCGGCAACCCCTTTTATTATTAAGAACTATGTTGTTGATCTGAAAAACTTAAAGGTCAACATAATTGAAATAAATGCCTCATAACAATATAAGGGTGATTAAAATGAAATTAAAGATATTAAATGGACTTTCTCCTACTACAAGAGCTGCTTTCTGGATTTCATCTGTCCTTTTTATTGCTGTGTTGCTCAACCTGATTTATGGGTACCTGCTGCATGAACCCAAACTGGCCAGCATTGTTCCAGCTTCAACTCAGTATTTAACTGAGACCCTGGTCGCTGAAGGAGAAAGTGTCACTCGTTTACTGGCAATTGTCAACAACCATTATCAGGATGTAGATCGCTACATTAATAATATTAGAACTAAAGGAAATATTTTTCAAAGTACCACTCTGGGAGTTTTCGTCACTGACTCAGTTATGGCTGACTACGTATATTCTCATCAACAATATCAAATTAGCTCTGTAGCCGTAAACAGTGATGCAGAAACTACATTGAGGCTAAGTAATGTCATTTGGTATGATATCAATCGAGCCAACACCCTGTTTAGAAACGCCTTGCTTTCAAGGAACCCGACCAGGTGGCGCAAAATGGTTGAAGCCAAACTAATTTTGCATGAGTTGCAATGTTTATTAAACAAACAGGTAGGGGAGCGGGTCAGGGGAGGCACGCTTACATATCAAATGCTAAAAGGGCAGTAGGTTCTTTCCACGGAGGCTCCCATAATTAAGGCTAATTCTGCGTCATACAAAGAAATTTTCTCAAAGATATACTGTCTCGTATTATCTTTGTAGAAAATTTC
>JANQLZ010000114.1 GCA_028280325.1 Bacillota bacterium | reverse complement strand
GATTCGTTTTTGCTACCTAAAATAATAAAATTATATAAATTGGAAGGCTATGAAATTAACAAGATCAAATCACATGAACGAGGGAGGAACCTCGTTTATAATTGTGAGCAAAAAGATGAGGATGCTAAAATTATCAGAATTTCCTATAGAAATGACAGAAGCAGAGCTGATTTGCTTGGTGAGCTTGAGTATATACGGTATTTGTCTCAGCATGGTGGTCATGTCTCGAATGTGGTCGACTCTCTTAATGGGAACCTGCTGGAAGAATTAAGCCACAATCAACATACCTTTTTTGTATGTCTCTTTGAGCAAGCAAAAGGGAAAAGGATGGTTGATCACGGGTATAAATACAGAGAAGGTACTCCGATAACTGAATATTATCATAACTGTGGTAAAGTTTTGGGAAGGCTGCACCAACTATCAAAAGACTATAATCCTGTGCATCGCAGATACAGTATATTTGATCACTATAACAACGCCTATATAGAAAAAGTTGTACCCGACTCATTACCTCTGCTTAAAGAAAAACTGAGACAGTTGTTAAAAACATTGGAGAAACTTGATATAGATCGTCTATCTTATGGTATGGTGCACTTTGACTATAATGATGGGAATTATATGATAGATTTAGAGACTGGAGACATCACAGTTTATGATTTTGACAACTCGTGTTATTGCTGGTACATGTTTGATATCGCTAGTTTATGGATAAGCGGTACAGGGTGGATTCAAAGGGAACAAAAATCTGAAAAACGAAGAGAGTTTATGAATTATTATTTTAAAATTGCTATGGAAGGATATAGGTCTGAAACTAACATTGAAGATTCTATGTTGGAACAGCTGCCTTTATTTATTCAGTTAACTGTCATGGAGAATATAATGGATTCATTTGAAAATATGACGAATAATGCTCAAAATCCTGAATGTGATAACTGTCTATCATATTGTATAAAGCTCATGGAAGAAGACATTTCATATCTGGGGTTTTTCCATGAAATCTATTCTACCAAACACCCTTTTATGTATGAGAAACGAAATATTTAGTCTCTTGCTACAGCCTTGTTATTCGTCTCTATGCTTACTCGCCAGTATTGATAGCCATGATCAGATTGAATTCAAAAAAGGAGGACTATTAATGAACAGAGGTGAAGTATTAGAGATATAAGATGAGGTAGTAGCAAGATTTCTGTGATTTGAGAGGAAAGGTAAAAACCTAAGTTAATAGTATTAATAAAAGGAAGGTGCAGATATGTTGAGGTCAATGATGCAGGTTTATGTTAAGGGCAGTGTAGCAGCAGTTGAATTTTATCAAAAAGCTTTTGGTGCTGAACTAACAAAAGAGTTTAAGAATGATGATGGAAGTTATATTCATGCTGAATTAGATGTGTTCGGTCAGGTATTCGCTTTATCAGAAACACAAGAAGAAGAGCAGGTTTCAGGCAATATTATGCAGTTTGGCTTGCATTTTGGTCAAGGAAATGTGCAAAATATTCATAAGGCTTATGAAGTATTAAAAGAAGGTGCCAAGATTACTCACCCATTGGGGCCTGGGAGTTATAGTTCATGTATGTTTAATCTTATTGATAAGTTTGGAGTGAACTGGTGCTTGTATGAATAAGCTGGTTTGATTATTGAAAACTTTTTTACAGTTTATTGCAGATTTAATGGATTCTCATACAACCAACGAAAGCGTATTACTACTACCAGTATGATTGAAAACGGGGTGAATAGAAATAAAAGAATTTTGCAGTAAAAGTTATTGAAGTACAATACCTGAGATACAGGAGATCACAGTTAGAGAAGGTGCAAATATGTTGAGGTCAATGATGCAGGTTTATGTTAAGGACAGTGTGGCAGCAGTTGAGTTTTATCAAAAAGCTTTTGATGCTGAATTGACAAATGAACAAAAAAATGATGACGTAAGTTACATGCATGCTGAATTAGATGTGTTCGGTCAAGTATTTGCTTTGTCAGAATCACAAGAGAAAGAGCAGGTTTCGGGCAATACTATGCAGTTTTGTTTGCATATGGGCAAAGGAAGTGCCGATAAAATTCTTAAAACGTACGAAGTACTAAAAGAAGATGCCACGATTTTTTGCCCTTTAGGCCCTGTGAGTTTTAGTCCATATATGTTTAGTCTCATTGATAAATTCGGAGTTAGTTGGTGTGTGTTTGAGTAGGCTGCTTTGATTTTAGTGTTCTTCTATTCACTTGTATATTTAAAACTTATTGCAAGTTTAATACAGTAGTTATTTATGGATTGTCACCAGCATGGTGGCAATTTTTTTCATTAAGCCATTATTGATCAGAACTATTTTTCGGCAGTTTATCAAACAAGCATTGTAACTGTCGATTTATTAATATATAATATTCCTCTGAAACAATAGATGTCATTTTTTTGAGGAGTTAGAATGAAAAATATTAAATGTCTTGTAGTATTGGCAATATCAATTTGCATTCTTGCTGCAGGTTGTGAACAACATGAGGTTAATGAGTTTAAAACATACTCAAATGTTTATTACACGTTACAGTATCCTTCTAATTGGCAAGATCCTGTATTAAATCACAGTAAGGTGGTTTTAGTGAGCAACACTAATAAATTATATTTTAGTATACATCAAATGTTTTATGAAGGTTCTCTCCAAGATTTAATACCTGAAAAAGAATATGAAGAATGTGTTATTGACGGCGTTAAAGGATATGTAATAGAAAATAAAGAAGGTGATGAGCTTTATACATTCTATGTAGTCCCCAAAAATGATATGATTTTTGAATTTACCTTTATAAGTCAGGATGATGGAGATAAGAACCAGGAAACTATAGATCAGTTAATAGAATCATTTGAGTTTAATAACTTTAAGTCTATGAGTTTTGGAAACTGGAACAAATATTCTACGGAAAATATTGAAGTATACTATCCAGATAATAGTAATATATATGATGAGGTAACAAAGTGGTCTGATCAAAGACAAAATGCCTTTAATTATATATGTGAGTATTTAGATGTTCAATGGGATCAAGAGCCTATAAAAATGTTTGTATTTAATTCTCAAGAGCATGGTCAGCAATACGGTATACAGTTAGGATTTGCATGGTCTATGTTTAGCCAGATATATACACTGGATATTCAAACAAAAGGGCATGAATTGTCACATTGTATTTCATATCACATTAATAGTGGAAGGACGATAGATTCAGACCTAATTGAAGAAGGTCTGGCTACCCACTTAGACATGACAGGTAGAGACTTTCATCAATTGGCTGCTAATTTATTACGTGAGAAGAGTTTTAGCATTACACTGTTAGGAGATAAATTCCGGGAACATGAAAATGCCTATACTTTTGGAGCATCGTTTGTTAAATATTTAATAGATGAGTATAGTTTAGATTTATTTAAAGAATTCTATGCCCAAAACAAATATAACGAAGAGGAAAGTTTTAAAAGATTTTATAATAAAGACGGCAGCACTCTGATCAATGAATGGATAGAGTTATTAAAAACATATTAGAGTCGGCAATTTCATGAACCGTCCATTGCTGAAAGCAGTAATCAAACGTTAAACAATGCAGCTCACTGATAAGTTCAAGAAAGACAAAATAGAAATATCCAAAAAGATAATACATCTTTTTGGATATTTTGCGTAAAACGTGAAGATGATTCAAAGGGACCATCCTTAAAAAAACGAATAGTATTTATCAACCTTGATTAATGTTCATGCTCTTCTTCGGCATCCGCTTTAGTCTTATGTACCGTACCACGAGGATGTTCCGGCGGAGCATAGATCGAGTATAATTTGAGTGGTTTGTCACCGGTATTGACTATATTGTGCCATTTGCCGGCAGGTACCATGACTGCAAAATCATCATAAACCTCTTTTTGAAAATCTAAATTATCTTTGCTGTCCCCCATTTTTACAGTTCCTTTGCCTTCTTCAATTCTCAAAAATTGATCAACATCAGGATGAACTTCCAAGCCTATGTCTTCTCCAGGATTAATACTCATTAAAGTAACTTGTAAATGATCCCCAGTCCATAAGGCTATGCGAAAATTATTGTTCTGTTTGGTAGCCTTCTCAATATTGACTACAAACGGCTCTGACCCATAGTCCTTTAAAGTAATTGGAGGGTCGGCTTTACGATTTGAAACCCTGGTTTTTTTACGTCTTCGACTTTTATTCATAACTTATTCCTTTCATATCTTATATAAAGTATATATGTAATACATAAAAAGATGTGCGAAGGTAAGTTCAAAAAGGTCCCCAAAATTTATTACTACCTTGTATATTATGTAAAAAGAAAAGAGGGGATGTGTTTTTGAAGTGTGGTCAGTTAAAAGTAAGTAGAGAGACAGTAGTTTAAAATTACATAAGCAAAGTGAAGTATTTTTAAAAATTCTATAATACAAAACATAGGAGTTAGAAAATAATGAAACTAAAAAAAATAATGCCAATTGTTTTAGTCATAACTATTTTAACACTTGCAGTAACTCCAACTGTACTGGCGATGCCAGGTAAAAATAAAGGTGAAATGCCGCCAGGATTATTAAAAAATATGATTTTAAAATCAGATTTGTCAGAGGAAGAAGCCGTAGAGCTGATCATTGAAAACGAGGACAGCCTATCACCAGGGATTTTAAAAGAAATAATCATTGCCTTGGATATATCAGAAGATTCACTGGAGGAACTGGAAGATGAAGGAATCTTAGATGGTCTGCCAGGTGGAATATTAAAAGAAATACATTGGAGCTGTGATGATGATAACGAGCAGGAAATCGAAGTAGAAGGAACTTTAACTGATATAGATTTACGCAATAAAGTTATTGAAATAGACGGTATTGAATATGAACTGCCAAAAGAAGTAGAAGTGGAGATAGACGGAGAAAAAGCTGATTTAAGGGATCTAAAAGTTGGAATGGAAGTTGAGCTCGAAATTGAGAACGAGCAAGCTGAGCTCGAAGCTGAAAGTGCAGAAGAACTAGTAATAATAGAGGGTGTTATTGAGGACCTGGATTTAACTGGTGTATATCATATTACAGTAGATGAAAAAGAATATAAAATCGCTGAAAAAGTAGAAGTAACTTTAGATGGCGAAGAGGCAGTTTTAGCAGATCTGGAAGTTGGAATGGAAGCTGAAATTGAAATAATTAACGAAAAAGCAGCTCGAATTGATGCTCAAAGTATAGAATGCGAAGAGATTGAGGGAAATATTTCAGACCTTGATCTGATAGGAATTTATCATATAACAATAGACGAAACAGAATATGAATTATCTAGAGACGCCCAGGTAATTGTTAATGGTTATGTCAGTTCTTTAGAAGATTTAGAAACTGGTATGAATGCTGTTATAGAGCTACGGGACGAGATCGTGGTTAAAGTGAAGGTCGAATTTGAGATTGAAGAAATAGAAGGTTATATCACAGCTATAGACCTGCAGGACAGCTACATAGTAATAGATGAAGTAGAATACAAGTTAGCTGAAGAAGTAGAAATAAGCTTGAATAATGAAGAGACAGTACTGGAAGACCTGGAAATAGAAATGGAAATTATTGCTGTTCAGGTAAATGGTGAGTTAGTAGAAATAAGTGCATTTAATGAGGAAATCTTTGAGGTACGAGGAAAGATATCAGCCATAGACTTAAATGACAGGCATATCGAAATTGGTGGGGTGAACTACCAGTTAGCAACTGAGACAATAGTAAAAGTTGATGGAGAAACTGCAGCATTAACAGATTTAATAGTTGGCATGTTTGTAGAGGCGGAGTTAATAGACGAGAAAATAGTTGAAATCCATGCAGAAATAATAGAAACAAGCCAAGTTGAAGGTGTAATAACCGACTTAGATTTAATAGGCATCTATCACGTGGCTATTGATGACCAAGAATATAATCTTTTGAATAACGCTATTGTAACTTTAAATGAAGCAGAAGCACAGCTAACAGATTTGCAGCTGGGAATGTCAGCGATTGTCTATTTAGTAGATAACGATGTAATTAAAATAGAAGCTACCATGGTTAACACAGAAATTGTTTTAGGAGAAATAAAAGACATTGACCTGATTGGAGTTTATCATATCATAATTCGAGATAAGGAATATGAATTATCATATGAAGCACAGGTTACAATAGACGGAATAGAGGCAGCTTTAGAAGATTTAGAGACAGGCCTGGAAGCTATTGTACTCGTTGAAGATGATATAGCAGTCAATATAGATGCAAAGACTTCTGAGTTTATTACAGTTCAAGGATTATTAACAGATATAAACATTGATGAAGAAATCATTGCAGTAAATGAAACTATATATAGCTTTTCTGATGATGTAGAAGTTTTCATCGATCAAGTAAAGGTATTGTTAACTGATTTAGAAATTGAAATGGTACTCGAAATAGAGATAGATAATGGATTAGTTAAAGTAATAAATGCTAACAGCATGGAGCAAGTGATAGAAGTACAAGGAACATTAACGGGGTTAAATATTAGCAAAAGAACTATAACTGTAGATAAAGAGCAATATGATTTAGCTGATGATATGGAGCTTGTCACAGTAAATGGAGTAAATGCTTCTTTACAAGATATAGCTGTCCATATGAATGTAGAGCTTGAACTGCAGAATAATATAGTTACAAAAATAGCTGCCCAAGACAGTGTTGAGCAAATTGCCGGTGAAATAATTGAGATATTATTGACAACTGCAGCAACGAAACTGACAATAGCTATGGAGAACAGTGAAACAGCACAGTATCAGGTGAGCAAAGGTTTGTTGAGCAGTAGTTCAGGGGTACTGAATTTAGGCAATTATGTTCTGGTTACTATACTAAACAGCATTATTGTAGAGGCTATGATCATTAATTAAGGTGTTACAAAGGTGAAGAAATACAATAATCGTAGAGGCAGATTTTATATCTGCCTCATTTTAGATTAATATTGCTTAAGTTTATATAAAAATTAAAGTCAAATTAGTATAAAAATTTAACTAGTATCCATCAGACAAAGAATATACTCCAATAAAATTAGATGTAATAATAGTTTTTGGTGAAAAGCAATGCTTTTACAGAATGGATATGTTATGTTAATACTAACCAGTGTAAATTATCAGAAAGGGTTTATGTAATGGCAAAAAAGTAGTATGTAGTGATCAATAATAATTGAGTCACATGAGCTTTATTCAATATGTTAATCATTATAGAAAGCAAATTCTAGACTTTTAATTAAGTAATTGTATAACAAAATGGAGGAATTATGGATTACCAAAACGATAAAGTTAAGTTAGAAAAAGCCTCAAAAGATAATGTTAATCTTCTGATTAATTGGACGCTAGACCCTATAGCTCAAGGCCCATATAAGAAAGTTCCCAATATGAATGAAAAAGAGTTAAAAGATCTTTTTTTGAATAACGAAGATAGAGAGTATTTTCTAATAAAAAATAAAAGTGATAAACCAATTGGGAGATTCTATTTTCGGAAATGGCATTTTAATCAACAATCTAATTTAATAGACTGGGAGCTAAACATTATAATAGCTGATGAGGAAGAGCGGGGTAAAGGCTATGGCACCTCTACCCAACTCTTAGCGATAGAGATTTTAAAGAAAAGAGAAGAAACTAATTCAATTTTTGCTTATACTATGAATGAAAATATTGCTGAGAGAAGATCGTTGGAGAAATGTGGTTTCGATTTAACAGGAAACCTAATAAATCCATATTATCGAGTGAATTTAGGTGCATTGAATCCAGAGAATTTTGTATTATATGTTTTAAAGTTTTAGATTTTAATCATCTAAAAAAGTGCTCTCATAAAGATTATAGTTATGGATTAAGACTATAGGGGTAAGAGAAAGAATGACTAAACTTAATTTATATACAGACTGTGATGATCTGCTTAGAATATTAAATTATTATTATAAACTCAACTTTAATGAAATATCTCTTCATAGAGATATGATAGGCTATGTTTATTTTGTGAAAAGTAGTACAAAAAAATATGTATTAAAGCTCTATCGTCACTTTAATACCGAACAAGCATTACAATCTATTGAAATAATTCAGTATTTAAAACAGAATAATTATCCAGTAGTATCAATTGTGTTTACACAGCATGGTAGATATTTTATTGAGTTAACCATGCCAGAAGGGAAATGTATTGGAATTCTATTTGATTATATCGATGGAATTGAGCCTAATCGTGAAAATGAATTGGCAAGTATTGGTAGGCAAGTCGGCGAGCTTCATGAAATTATGAGCAAATATCCTAATCCTTTAATTATTCGAGGAAAGGAATTTTTTATTGATCGCTATATTACTATCTTAAGGGAAGTGCTATATTGCCCACTGCGAATTAAGGATCTTGAAGACTATGGTCAAGAAGTATGGGATAGAATGAGTGGCTTGCCGCATGGATTCTGTCATGGTGATTTACATACTGGTAATATGCTAAAAACAAAATCAAATGAATATATTTTATTCGACTTCGATATTGCATCATACTCCCACTCCGTTATTGATGTAGCAATTTTGAGTGATGGTACTAATTTTAACAACCTGACTGAATTTGCTTATGATAATACTAAAAGGACTTTCGAGAAATTCTATCAAGGGTATTCTAAAATAATAACCTTAAGTGATGCTGAAATATCAGCTATCTTTGATTTTATACCCATAAGACATTATGAATTAATTGCCACAATTACTGATTGCCAAGGTTTAGATTCTTTAAGTCCAGCTTTTATAGATGAGCAGTATGGGTGGTTGATGGGTTGGAAGACTTTAAACAGCAAAATATGATTTGGGCTATCATAAAGATTGATAGCTTTTTATATTATCTACGTTGCATTGTAACCTACCGACATTTGACAAAGTTATCAAGGTGTATTAAACTATATTAAAAGCGACATTAATGTCGCAAAAATTGGGTGGTGCTATATGCCGACAAAAGGTGAAAAGACAAAATTAATGATACTGGCAGCCAGTACCAAGGTGTTTGCAGAAAAAGGATACTCCAAAGTAACTATGACGGATATCTGTAAAGCCTGCGATATGAGCAGAGGTGGCCTGTATCGGCATTATTCTTCAACAAAAGAGATATTTATTGCCATTTTGGAGAAAGACATTAATCAAAACATTATTGCCGTGAAAGAGAACATTAAAAGAAAAGTTCCGGCTGATGTTATCTTAGACTATTACTTTCAGCACGAAGCAGAAGCTATCCTGAATGTAGATAATGGTATTTTTTTTGCGATCCATGAATTTGCGTTTTTAGAACACGATCAGCGCGAATACATCAATAACCGGCTCCAGATGTCTGTAGAATTGCTAAGCCTGCTCTTTGAATATGGACAGCATACAAAAGTGTTTAAAGCCTTTGATATCGAGGTTGTCACCACCCATATCCTGTATTTTTTCGATAGTTTAAAAACATTAGCTCCAATATTCACACCAGACAAGGTAATGATTGAAAAGCAAATTAGTTTAATAAAGGAATTAATAATATGAAAATAACAGTTTTTAATGGCAGCCCCAAAGGAATGTACAGTAACACTGAAGTTCTGGCCCAGGCCTTTATTGAAGGAGCTAAGCAAGCCGGGGCAGAGACTGCTAATGTATATTTAATTAATCAAGATATTAAGCATTGTACTGGCTGTTTCTCATGCTGGTTTAGAACACCAGGTAATTGTATTATAAATGATGATATGGCAGAACTGCTGGAGATTTATAAGAACTCAGATATTGTTTGTTTTGGAACCCCGGTATATCTGTGGAATATGACTGCCTGCCTGAAGAATTTTCTTGATCGGCTTATACCTGTTAAAAGCCCAAATGTGCAGCAAAATGACGGTAGCTTTGATATGGCCGATGGCCATTTTAAAATGCCGGAAGTGATTATTATCTCTAACGCCGGGTTCCCGGGAAATAATAATTTTGACACACTGAAAAAGGTAATGGAGCCGGCCCAGCCCATACTGGAAATCTATCGTAACTGCGGTATGCTGCTTCGTGCTGGAGATCAACGTATTCAACAAATTGTCAGTGAATATCTAAGCTATGTCACCCAGGCTGGGTACCAGATTGCCAGTGACGGTAAAATTACAGGTGATGTTGCCAATGGATTAAATATGGAGTTAATGACTGTGCCTGAATATGTTAAATATATTAGTAAATAAATTGGCTGTCGTCTGGCAGCTATGGTATCCATTTTTGTGTGTTAACATTATAATAATTTTTTAGCCAAAAAACTATTCCTCTCTTTGCATCATACGTTTAAATGAGTTATTATATATTTGAAAAAAGATACCAATCCTGGTCGATAATCTGTTTGAGCAGAGAATCTGATCTCTGGGTTGGAGAATCTTTTAAGATGTGTGGCCCAGACTGGCCTTTCTGTTCTCAGCGAGCAGGATTGAATTTTAATTGGAAAATCGTCAACGGGATATTTTTTTAACACTTTATTGATAATGATTATTATTATTAATAAAGTAAGCTATAGAAGCTAAGTTATACCAACGTGCTATTTATTGCACTATTGAAAGGTGGTAGGAAATGTTATTAAACATCAAAAACCTGGTTGCTACAGTTGAAGATACAGAAATATTAAAGGGTGTTGATCTGACTGTTGGCTTAGGTGAAGTTCATGTTATTATGGGCCCTAATGGAGCTGGCAAATCAACTTTGGCCAATGTGCTTATGGGGCATCCCAAATACCAAGTAAAAGACGGAGCAGTAGAGTTTAATGGTGAGGACTTACTGGACATGGATGTTGACGAGCGAGCCAAGAAGGGTATCTTCATGTCTTTTCAACATCCTCAGGAGATTCCTGGGGTAGCTTTAGCTAACTTCATTCGAACTGCCAAGCGTGAAATTACAGAGCAAAAGGTTAATTTGCTTGAGTTTTCGAAGGAGCTGGTCAGCAAGCTAAATCAATTAAACATGAAACAAGAATATATGGATCGCAGTCTGAACCAGGGTTTTTCTGGTGGCGAGAAAAAGAAAAGTGAAATCGTTCAAATGGCCATGCTTAAACCTAAGCTGGCTATCCTCGATGAAACCGACAGTGGCCTGGATATTGATGCTATAAAAGTCGTCTATGAAGAGATTCAGAATATGGCTCAAAAGGATAATAGTATTATTCTTATTACCCATTACAGCAGAATCTTGGATTTTGTCAAACCCGATGCTATCCACGTTTTAAAGGATGGAAAAATCGTGGCAACTGGGGATCGAAGCCTGGCTGATCGCATTGAAGCTGAAGGCTATGACATTTTTAACTAGGAGGAGCCATGGAACGAAAAAAAAGTTATATAGAAGATGTTGAACGTGGTATTTACGATATTGTTGACCAGGAAAAACATGCCTATATTGTAGATAAAGGGTTGACTGAAGAGATTATTACCGAAATTTCACAAGTGAAAAATGAACCGCAATGGATGCTGGATTTCAGGCTGAAGTGCCTGAAGATTTATAAGAGCATGCCGGTACCGATGTGGTCGGCCGATTTATCTGAGTTAGATATTGAAAATATCGTCCATTACGTTAAGCCTGATGCTAAGCAATCACATACCTGGGACGATGTGCCGGATTATATTAAGAATACCTTTGAGCGACTGGGTATCCCTCAGGCCGAGCGAGAATCACTGGCCGGTGTTGGAGCGCAATATGACTCTGAAGTTATCTATCATTCCATGAGTGAACATCTGGCCAGGCAAGGTGTAATATACATGGATATCGACAAAGCTCTGATAGAGTACGAGGATATCATTAAAGAATATTTTATGACGCTGATTACCCCTCATGACCATAAGTTTGCGGCACTTCACGGAGCAGTCTGGTCTGGAGGCTCATATGTCTATGTGCCGGAAGGGGTTCAGGTAGACTTGCCGCTGCAGTCCTACTTTCGATTAAATGCCAAAGGAGCAGGACAGTTTGAACATACCTTGATCATTGTTGAAAAAGGGGCAAGTCTTCATTTCATTGAAGGGTGTTCAGCCCCAAAATACTCTGTCCAGAATCTTCACGCCGGGGCTGTAGAACTGTTTATCAGAGAGGGAGCCAAACTTCGCTATTCGACTATTGAGAACTGGTCGAGGAATATGTATAATCTCAATACAAAACGAGCTCTTGTTGATGCCCATGGAACAATTGAATGGATCAGCGGCAGCTTTGGTTCTAAAGTAAGCATGCTTTATCCCATGAGTATACTGCAGGGAGCTCATGCTAAAAGTGAATTTACAGGTGTTACTTTTGCCAGTACCGGCCAGTATTTGGATACCGGTATGAAAGTGATTCATGCCGCTCCCTACACCAATTCAACAGTACATGCCAAATCTATCTCCAAAAATGGAGGATATGCATATTACCGAAGTCTGTTACGTGTCTTGGAATCAGCTCATAACTGTAAGTCAACAGTAAATTGTGAAAGCTTGATGCTCGACAATTTTTCTAAATCAGATACCCTGCCTATTATTGAGCTGTTCAATGATCAGGTGGATATTGGACATGAAGCTAAAATCGGCCGCATTAGTGACGACGCAATCTTTTACATGATGAGCAGAGGAATTTCAGAAGAAGAGGCTAAAGCCATGGTTGTAAGAGGATTTGTTGAACCCATCAGCAAAGAATTGCCTCTCGAATATGCGGTAGAACTGAATAACTTAATTACCATGGAATTAGAAGGAACCATCGGATAGGAGGTAAAAATGGTGCAATTAGCTATACCTAAATGGAAGAGGATGCCATTACCCGAGGATATCTTTGCCAGTGGTGAAAGCGACGCTAGCTGCGTAGCTGACATACCCCAGCGTATCGTAGTCCAACGAAGATTCCCACAAAGGTTGCGTATGGAGAAGAGCTTAGGCAATTCATTTAATATATTTGTCAGTCAAGCCTCAAAAAACAACATGACCATGACGGTTAAACGATCGTTTGAGGTTCAACAAGCGTATTATCATTATACTGTTCATAAACCGTGTTTTGCTGAGAATATTCACATTGAAGCAGAGGCGGGTTCTAAAGCATTTATCGTCATTGAATACGATCAGGACGATTCAGTTTTTACCAACCATCATCAGTGGATACAGATTAATGGCAGAAAGGGCTGTGACCTTCATCTGATGGTCATTCAGAAGTTGAGCCCTAAATCACGTTATTTCAGTCAGCAGGTGGCCTATGTTGAAGAAGGCGGCAATGTTAAAATTACGACCTTGTCCCTAGGCGCGGCCTTGACTGCGCTGAGTGTTGAAGAGCATTTGCTGGGTCGTAGAGCTAACGGAGACATGAAGCTGGGTTATCTGTTGGTCGGCGATCAACGAAGTGATTATTGTAACTCTATGTTTCATAAAGCACCGCAAACGACTTCAAATATACTGGCAAAAGGGGTATTAAGGGATCAATGTAAAAAGGTATACCGTGGAAATCTATTTTTTGATCCAGGTTCTCCGCAATCAGTCGGCAGGGAAGAAGAGTTTGCCACATTACTCAACCCAGGTGTCGTTGCAAATTCGCTGCCGGCCTTGATCTGTCGCGAGGACGACGTGATTGGCGAACATGCCGCCAGTGCCAGTCAGCTTGACCAGGAGCAGCTCTTCTACATTATGAGCAGGGGGCATTCCAAAAAGCGGGCTGAACAGCTTATTATTCTTTCTTCCTTCTCTGAAATGATGGAAGATCTGTCAGAGGATAAGCGGCAGTCAATCAACGATTGGATATCAAGGAGGTTACAGGTTGAAAGACAGATATCCGATTTTTAATCAGCATAAAGATCTGGTTTATTTAGATACAGCTGCAACATCACAAACACCGGACAGTGTTATCAATGCGTTGCAGAACTTCAGTGAGACAGCAGTAGGCAGTCCCCATCGGGGGCTGCACCAAATGAGTATAAAGGCAACCGAGGCCTACCTTGCTTCTAAGTTGAAGGTGGCCCGGTTTCTCAATGTCCCTGCCAGTCATGAGGTGATCTATGTCAAAAGCACCACCGAAGGGATGAATCTCTTAAGTTTCTCCTTAAGGGAACTGGTTCAAAGGGAACATAATATAGTTATTCCAATTACATCTCATCATGCCAATATCCTGCCCTGGCAGCGCCTGGCTGAGGGGTCAGGAATGGAACTGAGGTACGTAGAAGGAGATGAAACCCCCACATACCAGCATGCCTATTGGGAAGAAGCTGTAGATCAAAACACCGATATCGTGAGTGTACCCTGGGTAACTAATGGTCTGGGGATTGATTATTGTGTCCATCATATCGTGGATCTGGCCAAAGCAAACAAGGCGATTTCTATTATTGATGGGGCTCAGATCGTAGCCCACCAACAGATCGACCTGACGCACTTAGATCCCGATTTCTTTCTGTTTAGCGGCCATAAAATGTACGGGCCTCAGGGTATTGGGGCTGTTATTGGGCGTCGCCAGTTGCTTGAAAAAATGTCTCCTTATCAGGTAGGAGGAGATATGATTGAGTTTGTGACCAAGAAAACAGCCACTTTTGCTGAGATACCCAAAAAATTTGAAGCCGGTACCCAAAATGTATTAGGAGCAGTTGGCTTGGGGGCAGCAATAGACTTTCTGGAATCGATTGGCATGGACAAGGTCTCACAGCATGAAGCAGCCATTTTGAAATATGCGTTTGAGCGTTTCAAGGCCCACCCGCATATTACGGTTTACGGTCCGGATTCTCTGTCTCGCAGAAAGGGACTGATCGTGTTTAATATTAATGGCGTGCATCCTCATGATGTAGCAAGCTTATTGGATGATCTCAATATTGCCATCCGGGCTGGACACCATTGCTGCCAACCGCTCAACACTTATTTCCAGGTTCCAGCAACCTGTCGTATCAGTTTTGGACTATATAATTCCAAGGCTGACATTGACGCCCTGATGGATGGCATTGCCCAGGTATTGGAGGTGTTCCAAATTGAATAGAGACCTTTATAACGCAGTTGTCATGGAACATGCCCTAAATCGTAAAAACCATCGTGAGATAAAGAATCCTACCCATATTGAACGGGGTTTTAATCCCAGTTGCGGAGACGATTTGACCTTAATGGTTAGAATTGCTGATGGAAAAGTTGAAGATGCCGGTTATATCGGACATGGATGTGCGATAAGCAAGGCGGCTATATCGATCATGATCGATCAGATTTTGGGAAGGTCTGTAGAGGAAGCGGCTGAAATTGCAAAAATCTACCTGGCTATGATCAGAGGAGAACATCCTGGTGACGAGAGCATCGGTGATTTAGTTGTTTTTGAAACCCTCAAAAACATGCCGGCAAGAGTCAAATGTGGCACCTTAGGCGCTCACTGTGTCAAGCTCATCGCTGATAAAGTTAATCAAGAGAATTAGTTTGGTAGTAAGTAAAAGCTTTGTAAAAAGAACTGTCACTGGGAGTCTGTGACAGTTCTCTTTATTATATGGACACGTTTATACCCTGTTTCAATAAGCTGGTAACCATTTTTGGGAGTTAAGAAACAGTCAGCTATCCTTAATTTAGTTTGATTATTTGCATACTAATCTACTATGGGGTATATACCTGACTGAGGCTCCTCCAGTTTGGCATAGCCTTGCTTCAATCTCTTCTCAACCTTATCCAAATAAGTAAACTCTATAGCGTTAGCTAGACAGTTATGGAAGCATTCTGCACAGAGGATGCAGCGGGTTTTGTCATCAGACATTTTCACTTGATCACCAGTAAAATGGAACATATTCACAGGGCAAGCTTTAATACATTTACGACAAGCAATGCATTTCTCCTGTTTGATAGAGACATTCTTGTGATCTTTATGAAAGTGATTTTGACTAAAAGTATTAAAAAGCTGGCGTTCCTGGGCATCGGCATAGCAGAACGATTTACTATTATCTTTAAGATCGCGAATGTCGCCTTTCAGCAGAGCCATAACTCTGTTAAGGGCTTTATCGACAACCTGGTAGCTTTCTTGATTCGGTGCATGTTCATTAATGATTTTTTTGAAGGTTTGGGTAAGGGTGTGTTTACTGGCGATTTTAAACCCTAAAATAGATTTGCGTTGTTTTCTTCTGAGCAGTTTTCCCATTTCCTCAAGCCCTATACTGCTATGCACGCCACCATAGGTTACGAAGGGAACAACAATATCTGAAAACTGTTCATTTGGTAAAGGCAGCTCTTCAATGATCTGCAAAATATGGTTCTCAACATGTCCAGCATAGACTGGGCCTCCAATGAAAAGAATGTCATGTTTATTCACTTCTTTAAGCAAGGTTGTTTTTATATTTTTTTTGTACAAATAGTTTTCATTTTTCGTAATGTTAATTAATTGATTTGTCACTCCGTTAGCCTCTAATCCGCTTTTCAGATAGCTGGAAATTTTAGCAGTATGACCAGATGGACTAAATACTATAATCAAAGCTTTCATTTAATTCTCCTCCATTCTATAATAACTCGTGCTCTTTAGGGATATTTTGCTCTAGGATTTTAAGTAGTCCCATCAGGGCATTCAGATGATCATTCGACAAACTGCTTACATAATTAACCATTTTCTCATTTAACTCGCTATGAAATTCTTGGTGATTACGAAAGGCAATTTTACCTTTTTCAGTCAACCTGTAATAGACCACCTTCTTGTTATCAGCCTTTTTAAACCTCTCCATTAAACCTTTCTTTATCAGTTTATTGGCAATTTGCGTTATTGCGCCATTAGTGATTTGCAGTTTCTGAACCATACTGGAGGTACTTATTCCCTCGTTAATGCCCATGGCTTCTATAAAATGAATTTCTGACTGATACATTAACGTATCGGTGCCAAAATTTTTAGGCTTTTTGTCATTTTGGTTAATCTTAAAGATAATCTTTCGGAATCTTTCCAAAAAATCATTAACTTTGTCCATATTAACTCCTTTATTTTTTAGTAGCTAAAACATATCATGACCCTCCTGTTATGTCAATATTATTTAGTAGCTAAAAAATATTACGAGTACAGGTACAATGGTTCCACAAAGTATTCAGCAGAACTATGCCAGGATATTTAAGCAATATGCTTGAGTTCAACAGTTTGAGTAAGTGTAATAGAGTTTATAATTCTTTTTTTTGTTATTTAACAGTCAAATCACAGTTATGTAAAACTGAAATAATAATAAATGTCACAGAACATGTATACAGTATTCAAATAGTGATTTAAATCACTGTTTTTTAGAGAAAAGAGCACTATAATCAAGGCAAGTAGAACTACATGATTGGAGGCTCCCTTTATGAATTATTGGCAAGGTTTCAAACCAGGCAAGTGGCAAGTGCAAATTGATGTTGCTGATTTTATAAAGCAAAACTATACGCCTTATGAAGGTGATGAAGTTTTTCTCAAGGGAAAGAGTCCCAAGACGACGGCTTTATGGCATAAAGCTGAAAGGCTAATTCAAGAAGAAATAGAAAAAGGAATTATTGGTGTCGAGACCACCCGGTTTTCAGGTATAGACGTCTTTGATCCCGGTTATTTAGATAAGGACAATGAGGTGATCGTGGGTTTACAAACCGACGAGCCATTAAAGCGAATAGTCAACCCTTACGGCGGATACCGCATGGTAAAAAAATCGCTGGCGGCTTATGGCTATGAATTAGATGCTGAGCTGGAATCTCGTTTTCAAGAGTTCTGTAAAACCCATAATGACGGTGTTTTTGATGCTTATACCGATCAGATGCGGTTGGTCCGCAGCACAGGTTTATTGACAGGGCTGCCTGATGCTTACGGGAGGGGTCGTATTATCGGTGATTACCGCCGCATTCCATTATATGGGATTAAAGCTTTACTGAAGGGTAAGATTGAAGACCTTAGTAATATTAAGGGGCCGACGACCAGTGATGTAATCAGATTGCGGGAAGAGATTTCGGAGCAAATTCGGGCTCTGAATGCTATACAGGCGATGTCAGCTACTTATGGTTTCGATATATCTAAGCCAGCCGTCAATGCCACAGAGGCAGTTCAATTCTTATATTTTGGCTATTTGGCTGCCATAAAAGAAAACAATGGAGCGGCCATGTCTCTGGGACGTAATACCGCTTTTATTGATATTTTTATTGAGCGTGACCTGGACCTCGGTCTACTCAGTGAAGATGGTGCTCAAGAGCTGATTGATCAGCTGGTTATCAAACTGCGGATGGCTCGTCATCTGAGAACTCCTGAATACAATGAGCTTTTCGCTGGTGACCCTAATTGGATTACTGAAGCACTTGGCGGCATGGGAACAGATGGACGGACTATGGTTACCAAAACCGCATATCGTTTTCTGCATACCTTAACCAACCTGTCTCCGGCTCCAGAACCCAATATGACGGTGCTCTGGTCCCAGGAACTGCCAATAGCTTTTAAAAAGTACTGCAGTAAAATGTCTCAGGTTACCGGGGCTTTACAATACGAAAACGACGATCTGATGCGTCCGATTTATGGAGATGATTACGGCATAGCCTGTTGCGTATCTGCCATGGAAATTGGTAAAGCCATGCAGTTCTTCGGAGCCCGTACCAATTTAGCCAAAGCGTTATTATATGCCATCAATGGAGGTGTTGATGAGCTTAAACGTGACCGGGGTGGAGCCCCAGTTAGAGTAATGGAAGGTATTGAACCGATAGAGGATGCGTTCTTAGACTTTGATAAGGTTTATGCCAATTACCTTAAAGTACTGGATCAACTGGCAGAGGTTTATGTCAATACCATGAATACCATTCACTATATGCATGATAAGTATGCCTATGAAGCAGGTCAGATGGCCCTTCACGATTCCCAGGTTCATCGATACATGGCCTTTGGAGTCGCTGGAGTATCCTTAGTGGCAGATTCTTTGAGTGCCATTAAGTTTGCTAATGTTAAACCAGTTCGGGACAAAAATGGGATAGCTGTTAATTTTACAATAGAAGGCGAGTATCCGGCTTACGGCAACGATGATGATCGAGTAGATCAACTGGCTGTTGACATAGTAGAATATTTTAGCGAAGCCCTTAAAAAATATCCCACTTATCGACAGGCTGAACCTACTTTAAGTATCTTGACCATTACTTCTAATGTTGTCTATGGCAAGAAAACGGGAGCTACTCCCGATGGTCGTAAACTGGGAGAGCCTTTTGCTCCAGGTGCCAACCCGATGCATGGACGTGATAAAACAGGGGCATTGGCCTCACTAAATTCGGTAGCCAAGTTCGATTATGAAAATAGCTGCAAGGACGGCATTTCCAACACTATGAGCGTGGCTCCACAGGCCCTGGGTAAAGAGAGCGCATTACAGGTGCAAAATCTGGTTCATATTATGGATGCATACTTTGCAAAAGGTGCTTTTCATCTTAATGTCAATGTGATGAATCGGGAATTATTGCTGAATGCTATGGAACATCCTGAAAAGTACCCCAACTTAACGATTCGAGTTTCAGGTTATGCGGTGCATTTCAACCGTTTAAGCGGAGAGCAAAAAGAAGAGGTTATTGCCCGTACATTCCATGAAAGTGCGTAGGTGAATACTATGATAGGAAGAATCCATTCCATTGAAACCATGGGAATGTTAGATGGTCCGGGAATCCGGACTATCTTTTTCCTGCAGGGCTGTCCGCTGCGATGCATCTACTGTCATAACCCTGACAGCCAAAGGTATGACAGCGGTCAGCAGATGACTGCGGAGCAAATTGTAGCTATGGCTTTAAAATATAAAGAGTATTACGATGCTTCGGGTGGGGGAGTTACATTTTCAGGTGGTGAACCATTGGTTCAGGGGCCTTTTTTAATCAAAGCCATGAAAGGTCTAAAAGCCTCGGGAATTCACATTGCCCTCGATACCAGCGGCTATGGCCAGGTTGAATCATATGAGCAGGTGCTGGCTCTGGCCGATATGATATTACTGGATGTTAAACATTTTGACGAACAGCATCACCGAAAAATGATAGGCGTATCGATGAAAGGCCTGGATATTTTTTTGAAAAAGCTGAAGAAATTTAAAGGAAGGTTATGGGTGCGCCATGTCATGGTTCCCGGCTACACTGATAATGCTTACTCTGTTGACCAGCTCTTTGAGCGAATAAAACCTGTCGCTCATAAGGTTGAAAAGATAGAAATTTTGCCTTTTCATCAATTGGGTATTGATAAATACAGGGAACTTGGATTAGACTATAAGCTGAAAGAAACTCCGGAGATGGATGCAGATATCGCCAGAGGTTTTGAGATTTATATTAATCAAAAACTGAAAAACTACATCGCACAGAGAGTAGGTGATGAGCATTACTTTTTGTCCCAAGCACCAAATGAAGTGTGTTCAATGTAATGGTGGTCGATGTATATCACAGATTCCACTGTTAAGTAATCTAAATAGCGATGAAATTGATAAAATTGCTGAAGGGGTTAAGCATTGGCATTTTAAAAATGGTGATAGGGTGTTTTCTGTGGGAGACATTGCTGATCGCCTTTTTATTGTTTGCTCAGGTAAAATGAAAGTATATAAAAATATGATAGATGGCCGGGAGCAAATCCTATATATTTTATCCAGTGGGGATTTTATTGGTGCTTTTAACTTGTTGAAAGAAGATGAGTTTGAATTCAGTGCAGAGGCCATTGAGGAATTGGAATTGAGTACGCTGGCTAAACAGGATTTTGACCAAATCATTCTCAGTAATCCCAGAATTACGCTAAAAGTTTTAGAAAAGGCTTATGAGCGTATTATGAAGGCTGAGAGCCTGGTAGACCGACTCAGTACCCACAGTACTAATGCTAAGGTTGCCGGACTGTTATTGACCCTTATTGGAGATTTTGGACATGAAACTCCTGAAGGTATCATCCTGGAAATGACCATTAACCGCGAGGAGATGGGTAGCTACAGTGGTATTTCCCGTGAAACTATGACACGAAAACTCAAAACCTTTAGTGAACTAGGGCTTGTTGAACTCCGCGGCCATAAAAAAATCTTGATAAAAGATAAACCAGGCCTGGAAGCGCTTCTGAAGGAATAGAGTATAAATTCTAATAGAATTGCAGCTTTAAAAAAGATCTCAGCAGCTATTAAAGCTGCTGAGATCTGTCAGGCTGAGTTCTATTTCAAGTCTTGATAACGCTCTTCTACTACCTTCCAGTTAACAATATTCCAAAAGGCATTAATGTAGTCTGGTCGTCGGTTTTGATACTTTAAGTAATAAGCATGCTCCCAAACATCGAGTCCCAGCAGTACATCTTTTCCTTCAGAGATAGGTGAATCCTGATTAGGAGTTGATAGCACTTCCAGCTGACCGTCACTGAGTACAAGCCAGGCCCAACCAGATCCAAATTGAGTTTTGGCTGCGGTGTTGAAGGCTTCTTTAAAGGCTTCAAAGCTGCCAAAGGTCTGGTTTAGAGCTTCGGCAAGCTCCCCAGATGGCTCTCCGCCTCCGTTAGGCGAAAGGAATTTCCAGAAAAGCTGATGATTGTAGTAACCTCCTCCATTGTTGCGTACTGCAACTTGTATTTCAGCAGGTAGCTCGTCCAGCTTCTGCAGCAATTCTTCAATATTAAATGAAAGGTTACTTCCTTCCAGGGCTTTATTGAGTTTATTAGTATAGCCGGCATGATGTTTACTGTGGTGAATCTCCATGGTCATGGCATCAAAGTGAGGCTCTAGAGCGTCATAAGCATAATCAAGCTTAGGCAGTTTAAATGTCATATTACGACCTCCTTATTAAAGTAGAATGAAAATCATTCTCAATTTAATCATTACACATTTTTGCAAAAGGTTCAATAGCAAATAATGACTTTCAATTATCTTTTCCCGAGAACATACCTTTTAACCGTTTTAAGCAGCATAAAATTGGCTTGGGTAAATGGGTTTCTTGGCAAACCTGAGTTATGTTACTATACAGATGAAGTAAGTAGGTTGCTTAGCATGCGGCCGGTATTAGTTGATTATGTTTTATTGATTAGAATTAAGAATATAGGCTTTAAGTGAAATTTAACTGGGAGAATTTGAATGAAAGCTAAAGGTATTAAGCAATATTTAGACTATGTTAGCAAAGCCGGAGATCGTTTCGACATTTTTGATAAAATAACTGAACAGTATGCTATAAAAAGAGCTCTTTACCCGGGATCATACGTCCATATTACACCTTCACTTATAATTCCAGAGGTTTATTATGTGGACACAGATAAAAAGGCAATAAGATTTTTTCGAGAAAAGAACGAGATCATAGAGTTCATAGAAACCAGCAAAATATACAGTGAGAATAGTAGAATTCAATTTGAATCAATAGATTATTGGCAGGAGCTTTCGATTCCACCTCAGTATGTTGACTTATTAATATCTCAGTTTGCAGGTTTTGTCTCTAAAGCATGCCAAAAATATTTAAAAATTGGTGGAATACTGCTAGCTTATGACAGTCATGGAGATGCTACCATGGCCCACTCTGATGACCACTTTGAATTAATTGGTATACTGAAGTATGTAAAGGGCAAGTATCAGATAGAAAGTAATAAACTGGAGAGCTATTTTAAACAGCGGAATGGAAAGCAGGTAAATATGGAAAAAGTGCAAAAGACAATGAAAGGACCCAAATACTCTCTAGCCGCAGATTATTATATATTTAGAAAAGTAAAAGATTAAGTCCAATCTACTGATTTTCTTATTTTTCTTACTCTTCACTATTCTTCACATATTTTTTCAAGCGTCATCCTGTCTAATACTTTTATATTGCTGTTAGTTATCTGTAATACTCCCAAATCACATAAGTACTTTAATTCTCTACAAAGCGAAGTGCGTGATACATTTAAATGCTCAGCCCAGGATGCTTTGGAATCAATTAAATCTATGCTGTCAATATCATGTTTTTCGGTATTATAAAGAAGGCAGAATGCTATTTTTCTCCGAATTGAAGAGAAAGAATACAATTCTAATTTTTTGCTCAAGTGAACTATATTATTAGCAAGTAATTTTAAAAGGTTTGAGTTAATTACATAATCACTGCATAAGATTTCCAGCACACTACTCTTACTAATTAGTAGAATATCGCAGCTTTTATTAACTACTATGTCGCAATGATACGTTCCGCTGTCAGAAAACATATCTGTCTCTCCAAAAACATCTCCTTTTTCTCTGTAAAAAATGCTAATTACTCTTTTCGAAGTAGTACTTTTTAACTCAACAATTCCTTTTAAGACAATACCCATATAGGCAGGAGCTTGATCAACTCTAAATATTAATTCATTTTTTTTATATTTTTGTACTTTATAATTGAGTCTAAGTAATATATTTTTGATTTCCTCTTTGGTTTTACCCTTAAACAAAAGGCAATTGTGTAAAATATTTATAATATTATGCACAGTTCTTCTATCTCCTTATATAAGAATTGCATGTATATAATGTTCAGTTATATTGTGAATATAATCCAAAAAAAAACTGCTGTCAACAAAGGTTAAGCTAACTTTGAAATAAGATAAGATGCCTTTAATGCCAAGATTTAATTGACAATTATTCTATTTTGTCGCCACATCAGATATGCGTACCCTGTTATTTGAAGGCGAAAGTTCATAAACTGCTTTAATATAGTTCTTGCTCCAATGACTAAATTGTTCCATGCCAATTTATCCTCTTCTTTAAAAAAATGATTTAATAGGCTTGTTTTGCTTATTATATACCAGGTATACGTTATTGCCAATATGATTATCAAAAGATTTTTAGTAATTTTTTCTCAGTCACTTTTTTTCTACTGTTCCATTGAGTTTGCTGCTCAATATAGTGAATTTTGCTGTCGGCCAAATCAATCTGGCTCTCTTCTTCTTAAATATTGTAAAACTTGTTTGTTCTATTGCTTAACTGTGGTAACATGAAAAATTATAGCCATAGATTTAAAATCTTTTGCAAGGTGGAGCACTTCTTCACAGTATTAAATGATTTTGGATGGATATTATAATAAAAATTGAGCAGTAGAAAGGTGATAAGATGACAGACAATAAACAAAAAGATAAAACAGGCTGGAACTTTGATAACAGCTATGCTGGTCTGCCAAATTCTTTATATACAATTTTAAATCCAACTCCGGTGCGTTCACCCGATTTAGTTATTCTAAATAAACCATTAGCTGCATCCCTTGGACTAAATATTGTGGAGCTTCTCAGCAAAGATGGGGTAGCAGTATTTGCCGGCAATAAGCTTGCTGAAGGATCTGTGCCCCTTGCTCAGGCCTATGCCGGTCATCAATTTGGTTATTTAAATCTGCTGGGAGACGGACGAGCGCTGCTGCTGGGGGAGCAAATTACCCCTGCTGGTGATAGGTTTGATATTCAGCTGAAAGGCTCAGGAAAAACTCCTTATTCGCGTAGAGGCGATGGCCGGGCATCACTGGGGCCCATGCTTCGAGAATACATTATCAGTGAGGGCATGCATGGTTTGGGTATTCCAACCACCCGCAGTCTGGCAGTGGTAACAACAGGTGAGCCAATATATCGCCAAACAGAGGAAAAGGGTGCTATTTTGACCCGGGTGGCATCAAGCCATTTGCGGGTGGGAACCTTTCAGTATGTTGCCAAGTGGGGCACCCGTGAAGAGCTTAAGGTTTTAGCTGATTATACACTGCAGAGACATTTTTCAGATATTATTACAACTGAGAACCGCTACCTGCAGCTGCTTAGAGAGGTAATAAAACGTCAAGCCAGTTTAATTGCTAAATGGCAGCTGGTTGGATTTGTTCACGGTGTAATGAATACCGATAATATGACGATTAGCGGAGAAACCATTGATTATGGCCCCTGTGCCTTTATGGACACCTATGATTTAGCAACAGTATTTAGTTCTATCGATACTCATGGTCGGTACGCTTATGGAAGTCAACCTCGGATTGGAACATGGAACCTTGCCCGATTTGCAGAAACACTCCTCTCTTTGCTACATGAAGATCAGCCTCAGGCTATTGCATTAGCTGAAAAGGCATTATCAGAGTATGGGAACTTATACTATAGTAACTGGCTGAAGGGTATGAGGGCGAAGCTGGGTATTTTTGATGAAGAGGAAAAGGATCAATTTCTTATTGAAAATCTTTTAAAGCTAATGGAGGAGCATCGTTTGGATTATACCAATACCTTTCTTGATTTAACCTTTGCCAGGTTGGAGAGCGATGAGGTATACGAAACAACGCAGTTTAAAAGCTGGTACGACAACTGGCAGCAGCGGCTTGACCGGCAGCAACAATCAAACGAGGAGTCACAGCAGCTGATGCGAGACAGTAATCCAGCACTGATTCCGCGCAATCATCGGGTAGAAGAGGCCCTGGAAGCAGCAGTTGAAAAAGGAGATTTAAGGGTAATGGAGCGTTTTCTTAATGCCCTGGCTAACCCTTATGCTCACTCTACAGATCAGCTGGAGTATTGCACACTTCCTCCGGAGGGGAGTTTGCCGTATAAGACATATTGCGGCACTTAAGTTACATGCTTCGTTGAGACTGTGCTTCCATAATCATACCCATCTACTGCGTCACACGAAGAAATTTTCTCAAAGATATACTGATTCGTATTATCCTTGTATAAAATTTCTTCTATTCCTTGAGCTGGGTATTAATCCTGAAAGCCTTGGGGGTTAGAGGCTTCGGACTAACGGAGCTCCTACAATTGGGCCTATCTCTTCGTTTTACGTCAAAATTTTTTCATGGATATACTGGCTCGTATTATCCATGTAAAAAATTTTGACTATGCCTTGACCTAAGCCCAATTCTATGAGCCTAAGTAGAATGAGGCTCTGCGTCTCTTAACAAGATTAGAGTCAGGCTTTCCCATTTTTGCCCCCACAAATACAATTGCCAACCAACTGCCAACCAACCGCCAAACTATTGCCCTACAATTTTTCAGCTGTGTATTATCATTATCACAGAAACAACTGCCAAACAATTGCCCCACAATCATTAAGTAAATTGTCCTTTTTAGTTGATCTAGCATCAATTCTGAAAGCCATGATATGCCTTGCTTTAATGAAATGCAACCATATTGCAACCCCTGGTTGCTAATAATCAAATAATGTTTGTAGAAGTAAACCCGTTCTTTTGACATAATGTAATCAGTAAGCAGTACGTTCAAACCAGCTTTTCTTTGGAATGAAAAATTAGAGGGGTTTGTAATAGCTATTAAGATTAATTGAAAGAAGGAAAAACATGGCTAATAACATTGGTGATAGAATTGTGTCATTGAGAAAAGAGCTAAATATGTCCCAGGAATCTTTAGCTGAACGGTTAAATGTCAGCAGACAAGCTGTCTCAAAATGGGAAAGAGGAGAGGCCTCGCCAGATATAACTAAGGTAGCAGCGTTAGCAGAAACTTTTGGTATATCAATAGATGCTTTGATTTATGGGGAAGAATCAGAATTTAAAAGTCATAAACCAAAAATTATAGCACTGGAACTTAAGAAGAAAGCTGAAAAGCTGATTATGATAGCTATTGCTTTGTTAATTATGAGTTTTGCAGGATATTTTGCTCTGACCTTTAATGAGAATATCAAGCTATTAATATTAGGTATTATAGTTTCTGCGGGCATTCTGATACTAATAAAAAGTGGTTTTATGCTGGAGAGATTCTACATGTATAATAGAGATCTTCATTATCAAAAAGAGTATAAGGGAAGAAGTCAGTCAGAAAAGAGAAAAGATGCAGTTATTGTAGCTACATCCGTCCTATGTACGGCAGTATATCTTTATGTTTCTTTTATTCATAACCTGTGGCATCCCGGTTGGTTGGTTTTTCTCCTTGTTCCTGCTGTTTATTTATTGTTTGATGCTTTTGAAAAAAGTTAAAAGAAACATGCTCCCTGCATTATTTGGTAATGATGCAGGGAGTCTATAGTTGAAAGTTTGTTTTACAGCCATTTCAATAATCCTACAAAAACTAAAATGCCGCCAGGAATAAGAGAAGTTTTGAGGCTGCTTCTGTAGTTCTTGATTGACCCTCCCAGATTCAGTCCGCAAAAGAGTGATATGATATTAATGGCAAAAACAAAAAACAAAAAGTAACTATAGTTTATCCCTCCTAAAGAAAGACCAAAACCTGCTCCCAGGGCGTCAATAGACAAAATAAACCCTAAATACAAAGCTTCCTTAACATTAATATCCCCAGATACATCCATATCAGCTTTTGTAGAATCCAGCGCAATGTCTATAATTATGCCCAGCTTAGGTATATAAAATTTAGCCAGCCGGTTGTCAGCTTTATTTTCAATTTTATGTTTAATATAGCCTTCTATCATAAAAAAAGAACCGAGGCCGACTAAGATAATGCAGCTTATCAGAGAAGCAGTACTTTCAGAAATAAATTGCCTGACAATATGGCCAAAGTAAATCGATAATCCCAACACGCAGATGGTAACTAAATTTATTATCAAAACAGCAATTTTTGATATTTGTATTTGCTTAATCCCGTAGGTTATGCCCAGGGCAAAAGAGTCGATACAGATGGCTATCGCTATTAACAGTGCTTCTGTCACTATAAGGCCCCCTTAAATAATAGACGCAAGTTTTATAATCTACTTATAATATGCATACAAGTAAATAAGGAGCTAAAAAATCATCTGTATACAAAATATATTGTACAACGAGCATTTAGGATACTATTAGTCAGTAATTCTAACAAGGTAAAATTGCCTGGTTTTATAGTGAATCAACAGCTTTCATTTTAACTATTATCTAACCTATCTCTATTTTAGATGGTATATACTAGCTTATGAAAGCTACATATGGTTTTAATGCAGATTATGCTAATAAGTAGTTGATAAACATACTAACCCAATTGCTATATCTATACTATGAGCTGGATGGTGATATATTATGAAACTGCATAATTTAAGTAGCTTTAAGAGGTTAGTGGATGAGCTGAAATCTACCTGCATCTCCTTGTGGCTGACAACAGGAACAGATTTTCCGATGTTTGAGAAAAAAATAAAACTACCGGATAAAGTTTTAAATGAATGGAAGATTGAGAGATTTAGAAAAAGTTTAAACAAAGCAGTGACTTTGCTCCCAAAAGAGTATGGATGGAACCTGCTGAGTCAAAAGATCCTTCCATTAGCAGAAGAACTGGAGTATCAGGTTCTGGGTGATGAATACAGTATGATTGAATATTTTGTTAAACACGGCTACTCTGATATCACTAAAGCTTTTATTGAAGAGGTCCGAAGCTTTGATTCCAAGATAGATGTTTATGATATATTTCAAGCTATTAGAAATGTGTGGATAATCAATAGTATCCAGATTATTTTTAATGTACAGGTTAGGCTGACACCTTCAATTTTCTCCTACAGCATGCTATATCCCTATACTGATAATTTTCTGGACGATTCAGCTGTTACGACTGGTGAAAAAAAGGAGTTTAATGATAGATTAAGGAAATGTTTATTAGGACAGCAGGTAGAGGCCTTAAACCATCATGAAGAGCGTGTTTTTCAGCTGGTACATCGGATAGAAAATGAATTTTGCAGGCAGCAATACCCTGAGGTTTTTCATAGCTTGATAGCTATTCATCATGCGCAGGAAACAAGCCTCGCCCAACAAAATTCAGAGAATAATGAAATAGATCTGATAAGTATCAGCTTTGAAAAAGGAGGAACATCTGTATTGGCTGATGGTTATCTGGTAAAAGGTGAACTTGCCAGCAAAGAAGCAAGTTTTGTGTTTGGTTATGGGGTGCTACTGCAGCTGTTAGATGATCTTCAGGATGTAAGCGAGGATTTAAAAAATGGCCATATGACAGTTTTTTCTCAGGCAGCTTTAAACTCGTATTTAGATAAGCTTACAAATAAACTATTTTGGTTTATTGAAGCGGTTTTGAATAATGTTGATGCATTTTTGTCACACGATTCAATACAGCTTAAAAAAATCATCCATTTTTGCTGTATAAACATTATCGTGCAAGCCGTAGCTATGAACAGGAAAATGTTTAGCAAAGGGTACTTAAAAAAAGTGCAGGACTATTCTATGGTCAGGCTCTCATATTATAGCAAGCTAAATAAAAAATTACACAA